>NZGS01000102.1 GCA_002690995.1 Rhodospirillaceae bacterium | reverse complement strand
TTACCTGCACGAATGTCCGAATCATACGAGCCATCCAATACTTTCACACCGTTAAAAGCAGTGTTATTGGCGATTTTATCGATTTCCGCCAAAAGTGCAGATACCTCAAGTTGTGCATTTGCACGGTCACCATCTGAATAGATGCCATTGTGCATTTGAACTGAAAGTTCACGCATACGAATGACCATGTTAGAAATTTCGGCCATTCCAGATTCAGCTGTTTGAACAAGAGAAATGCCATCATTTGAATTTCTGATGGCCATGTTCACACCGCGAAGCTGACTTTCCATTTTTGTTGCAACAGCCAAACCAGCGGCATCATCAGCTGCTGAGTTAATTCTCAGACCTGAGGACAGACGCTGCATGGCCTTTTCCATGTTTGTTTGGGCGCTAGCGGAGGCTACGCGAGCCTGAAGAGCACCAACATTTGTATTAATAACAGTCATTTTTTTCTCCAAAACCTTTATTAATTGGGTAAAGGCCAAGCGCGGCCACAAAAAACACAACGACAGAAAAGAAAATTGTTTAATTTTTTTTGATTATTGGGATTATATTTTTTATTCCACTATAATGTGGTTTGTGAAGACGAGGTATCCGGTGTATCTAGAGAGAAGAAAATGCACCAGACAAGTCATCAGTTTGGTTGAGAACTAAAGATATGTATTGCCCTGATTGGATTTTTGATATTGTTTGCGCTGAGGTTGCATCATTGTACCTTAAGAATGATGTAGCGTTGGCTTTAGGTGCAGCAAAATATACCTCTGCCATGTCGGGGGAATACGAATCACTATCTGGTGAAGAAATCGCCTTGGCATCTGAAGAAATGATAAGACTTTTGGCGGAGCTGGAAGCAGGTGAAGCCGCCGTGACGCTCCTAGAAGGATTTAGCTATTTTAGGCTTACCCATTCTTTTCAAGGCGTTAAGCGCAATCTAAAGCCAATGTTCGGAAATGTTGCTTCAGGAACAAAGGAGAAAGAATATTCTTCCCAATCTTCATTAAAAAGATTTAAAGCCTATCTGTTCTCTTATCGTTCTGAAAAAGCTGTGTTAGCGCCGACCGGTTGGTCTTTGGGCACGCAAACGGATCTCAAAATTTTGGCTGATATAGCTAGCCAAAACACTAATCCTCTAGATTTTCTGTGAACAGAATTTGGAAAAATTATCGTTTGAGTGATGCTTTCCATGATTCCTGAAAATTCGTTAGTAACTCTTCTGTCTTTTTGAAACCTGTAACTGCAGAGTTCATGTCACTAAACTGTTTTGTGTATCGCAATCTGGATTGTTCAATTCTCTGGTTGAGTTCTTCTAAGTCAATTTTATATTCTGCAACTTCATTATTGTAATTGTTGATCCTTGTGGAAACAGCGCTGGTTGTCGAAATAATTGGTTCTGCGAATTCTCGGACTATTTCCAATAAACTCTTACCTATGTAAATATTAGTGTCCTGACCGCCGCCTAAAAGGGTAAGCGAAAGACCTCTAGCTGCCCCGGCAGTCGCCAGATATCTGCCATTTGAAAGATTTAGTTCTGTCGTTGTTGCTTCTGCTGTTGGAAGCAACTGTCTAATATCTGCTGTATTATCGGGGTCTATGTTGAACTGGAACTTTCCTGGTGCCCATGCCGTTCCAGTAAGCTGTGGTTTTACAAGGCTGCTCGTAGCGGTTACTCGGCTGTCCATTAATGCTGCAAATGAATCTGGTTTAGCAGAAAAAAACTCTCTGAACTTAGTCTCATTAATTGATAAAGAACCATCTCTTTCCGTCATGACGCCAAAATTAGAGAGAAATATGTCGTCATCCCCATATCCAATGATTGGTTTGGTTGTCAGAGATTTAAGAGTTCTTAAATATGATCTAGCTAGGTTATCACTAGCCAACGGGCCTTTGTCATCTTCTCCTGGTGTTCCTCTATATGTAAGAGCCGATAGCTTTGAAATGATATCGTTAAGCTCAGCAACGAAGCCCTGTATGTCTGTCAGCGCTTTATCAGCATTATAAGATGTACCAATAGTTATGTTGCCTGATGTAGTGTCATTAAGGGTAAGTTTTATACCGGCAATTAAATCTTCAACTTCATTTTCTTCGCGGATGATATCAACGCCATTAAATTTAAATAGAGCATTTTGACCGGCCATCGCAAAATGACGACTGTCTGCAGCTCTTATTGTGGGGTTGTAATTTATTGATAATGAAAGAGCCGAAGTTGTTGCTGTATTTTCATAATCAGGTTCAGTTGTTGTATTATTTGAAACGTTCATTCCTGCAGTCGGTGCGGTGAAGTCAACCGGTCCATTGTCGGCCTGCCTAGAAACTGCGGTGGTGCCCGCACCAACTGTGAAAGAAACTTTTTCAGTATGTTTAAGTGTGCCGCCATCACTTAAATTAATATCAAAATTTACATTTTGACCTACATTTAATGATGCATTAGAAAAATTAAATTCCAGTGCATAGCGACCGTCCAACCCAGCCACAGGAGTCTTTTGTGAGTTGTCAAATCCGCCGTTATTAAAGCCAGTTTGGACACCATACCCGTTTCTTGATGGACTCATTACTGAACCATCAAAACCGCCGTTGTTGAAGCTAACAGCTGCACCAGCAGTTTTAGAAAAAGCTATGTTTATATCCCCTTGATCACCGGGATCTTTGTAATTTACACGAATTCTTGAACCGTCTAAATCTATCACAAAAGGTGCAGCAGCATAGTCAGAGTCTGCCCGAAGTGCGGTGATGACATCAGCTAATGATGCGTATCCGTTTGCGCCTGCTGCTGGAGCTGTCGTCAGAACAGTCCCCTCAACATTGAGTTCAAAAACGTCATTTTGTTGATTATTGGTACCAATATTAAGTGATGTATCTGAGCGATAACGTTCAGTCTCTTGTACTTTTCTAAAATTGATCACTTGGTTTGTGAGTGGCCCACCTGATTTGTAGGTAATTCTAATCTCACCGCCGGAAGATGCTCCATTCGTGTCAGCAATAGTGAAGGGAGCTCCGGCATAATCACCATCATTTTTTAAAGCTGTCACTACATCGTTAAGACTTGTATAACCGCCGGATCCCGCTGAGGCTGTGCGAAGAGTAGTAGAGCCAACCACCAACTCATAAATATCATTTTGTGCTGGAGCTGACCCAATGCTGACACCACTTGATTCATACGTCTCTTCCACATGGTTTATTGTCACGCCTGCTGGTGCTCCAGCAATTGCAAATTGTGGATTTGAAGAGCTATTGAATTTTGTTTGTAAGCCAGAAGAAAAATTTAAGTTATTACCAAGGTCGTAAACTATTGAGCTGGTATCTGATTTTGTTACATTTAAAACAGATTCATAAATTGAGGCATGATTAAGATCGTGATCAATTACGATTGTTTCTACAAACCTGTCACCATTTGCTGCCTGGTACGTAAGCGTTAGATTTTTATCGCTTGTGATTTGACCCCCGCCCGAATATACAATTTGCCCAGTGGTGGTATTGAGGGTAAAATCTGCTGAATTAGCCCCGCTTAGTGAGAAATTACCATTAGTTCCATTTAATGCTCTGGTTTCCCTTACAAATGTAGCTAGCTGGGAGCTAAGACTGCCTTGAGTTGCTGCAGATTGACTTCCGGTAATTGCATTTATAGTTAGGCCATCGAGGTTATGAATGTCGAGCTCTGAACGGGCTTGCCTAATAACGGTTTTTGCAGTGTCCTCAGTTACAGTTATAAAAACTGTTTCACTTATTGAATTTCCACCTTGAGTGTAGGTTCGCGTAAGGGTTCGATTTGCACCATCTGTGTACGCGATCATATCTGTGCTAGTGATTTCGCCAGTTCCACTATTTATTGTAAATTTTGAATCACCCGATATAGAATAAGTGCCGCCAGAATAGTCATTAACAAATCTTTCCAAATCTGTACCAGAGGAACTTGGGCTCGGCGCAGGTATGGTGATATCAAAACCCTCTACAGTTGTGGCTGTGATATCTGTTATTCTATCCGTGCTTCCTGTTGCGGTAATCCTCATCTGGTTGTCAAGACCAGTTGGAGCCATAAATGATATTGAATAACTTCCTTCACTTAGTTTTATGACACTTGCTGTAACCCCAATATTTGCAGCATTCACCGCATCTGCTATCGAACTTATTGTGTTCGGGCCAGTTCCAATATTGACAGTTTGAGTGGCACGGTCGCTGTTTAGGGTGAAGGTGTCTCTAGAATTATTCCATTCACCAAATTCAATTTTAATGCTTTCTGTGCTGGAGGTTGATGTTGCAGATGTAAATCCAGCAAAAGAAACTGTGTGACTTTTTGCTATTTGTGAAATATTTAGCTCATGTTCGAATGGCTCTACAGAGTATGTTCCAGTTTCTTCGACGGAAACGGCACTGCTTGATGACGAGGTAACCAGCCCATTTTTTCCTTCAATGGCTGTAAGATTTTTATCCAGTGTAGATAAATCGCCTTTTAATTGACCGAGAGCTGAAACAGAGACCGTTTTATCATCAATTCTTTTTTGGATAACGGTTTCTTGCGGAACGCGTTCAGCATCGACAATGGCATCCACAATTTGAGTGACGTTTAGACCGCTGCCTACGTTTAATGCACTAAGATAATCAACTTCCATAAGTCAGTCCATGAAATCCCTAAATTCAACAAAAATTAAGCAATTTTTGTGCCTAAAGTGGAAATATATGTCACACTGCGTTCAAAAGGGGCTCAAAAACTGGACCAAATGGTGGAGTTGTGATTAATTTCCAGACCAGAATTGTAAGCTATTTATGTATATCCTCACTTATAGGGTTAACGATTGGTGCGTTCGTTTCTTTAGCTGCGAATGTGTTCGTAAATGGAATTAAACACTTTGAGGAACTCAGATTAACCATAATTACAAGATTTTTTTTTGATTATTCTGAGTACATTGTTCCATTCGCTTGGCTCACAGTGGGCTTTTTTCTTGTTTTCTTGGTCAAGAAAGTTTTGGGGTGTACATCCTGGCAGGGACCTGCAGACGCTATCTATTGTGCTCATAGACCAGATAAGGACATGGATATTCGTCAAGGGTTTGGCACCGTTCTGGCTGCTTTCACGTCATTAAGTGCTGGCGCCTCTTTGGGACAATATGGACCTATCGTGCATATGGGCGCATTGATTGGAGGCTTATTTAAAAAGTACAACCTGTCTTCAATTCATTTATCAAATGACATTTTTCTGGGATGCGGCGTTGCTGCCGCTATTTCTGCGGGTTTTCAAGCTCCTATTGCTGGTGTGATTTTTGCCCATGAAGCGATTTTGAGGCATTTTTCAGTTAAGGCGATTGCACCTATTGCGATATCTAGTATCTGCGCGGCCTCTGTAGGTGAATGGTTGAACCTAAATGACAATATTTTGGCACTAGATTTTTATCCAGAACCCCTAATGAAGCAGGTTCCCGCTTTATTGATTGGTGGCTTCATATTTAGCCTGATAGCTGTATTTATGATGAAGTCGACACTAAACGGAATAGCAGCGGTAAATAGGTTGAATTTACCTATTTATGTTGTGGGTTTGATAGCTGTTTTTGGTTTGGGGGCTCTCAGTATACTCGTTCCAGAAACAGTTGGCATTGGAATGAAATCTCTCCTGGGTGTCTTGTCTGGTCACTATGAAGTTACGGCCTTAATTTTATTGTTTTTTGCAAAAATTTTGGCAATTTTAATTTCCATTTGTTTTGGCTTTGTAGGCGGCTTTGTCTCACCTGCTTTGATAATAGGGGCATTATCCGGAGCCGTGCTTTCTGCATTTTTAACCAGTATCGGTTTTGATGTGTCTTCAGTAACACTGATGATTGCTGGAATGGCTGCTGTTTCTGGCACAATTGTTGGTGCTCCCATATCCATGGTTATGCTTGTATTTGAATTAACTGAGTCTTATGATTTCGCAGTTTCAGCAATGCTAAGCGTCGTTGTAGCGAATCTGTTTAGTCATTTAGCATTCAGTCACTCTTTATTTGATGAGCAGTTAAAGCGCCGGAACATTGATGTCTCCGTTGGCCGAACAAATCTTGCTCTGATGGAACAATCAATAACTGATATTACCCAAAAAAATTTTCTTAAGGTTTCTCCAGACGAGACCGTTGCCAAGACAATAGAATTATTGAAAAAAGAAGAGCAGACTGAGGCATTTTGTGTGGCAGAGGATGGAACTTATGTTGGAAAGCTGTTTTTGCCCCAGCTTCTTGAAGTGAAGTCTAATACAAAAGCAAGCTTAAGTGTGACCTCCACAGATATAACTATTCCAGCTAATTCATCAATGTTTCAGGCTATGGAAATCGCTTCTGGTTTTGTAGGAGAATCTATGGCGGTTGTTGACAAAAAAAATGATGTCATTGTTGGTGTCGTTACTGAAGCAGATATATTTTCTATTTATCTTAAGGCTCAGTCAGATGTGCATAAGGTTGAACATGGTTGAGTGCAGGTCTTGTTGAGTGTCAGGCAAGAATATCTATCTGGTTTCTGAAACGTGGAGCATCCGCATATAAATTTGAGATCCTCTCTGAGCGTGTTGCACTCACATTTTGGATATAAGCAGGGCCCGATGCGGCTCTGGCTTGAAGGTATTGTTCAGTAACAATTGTGGATGGTGCCTGACGTGCTGAACGTATCTGACTGACAGGCAGGCCAGAATGTTCAGAAAAGATACGCGAAATGGGTTTTGCGGGCTCAATATATCCAGCTGTCTGCCGTTCTGATGGCATGAGACTTGCAATGTCTGACGAAGCATATGAATTCGCGGACTTTGATGTTCGATCGGTCGCCGCCGCTAATCTGGTCGGCTGCGCGTCATGGAGCATAGGTACATACATAAGCAAAATAATAATGAATTTTGCAGATTTGTGCAAGAAATTGAGATGAAGGCGGGCATGAATTACGGAAAAATAACACAAGCCTATCAAAATGCTGAAAATCAAGCCCTCCAAGAGACAGAGGATCCGCACTTGATTGTATTAACCATGTTCAATGCTCTGCTCAAATCTATGGGTATTTTTGCAGAAAATGTGGATATTTCTAATGGTGGACAGTTAGAATTGAAGTCGAAGCATTTTGCCCGGGCCCTGACAATTATTTACGCCTTGCAAACCAGCCTAGATTTTGAAAAAGGCGGAGATATTGCTGAAAACCTTTTCCAACTTTATGAATTTGCCCGCCAGAAGCTTTTGGAGGATTTGAAATCTGGAAAGCCTGACGGCACTGTCCATGCCGTTCACTGTTTAGCAGATATCCGTGACGCTTGGGATGAAATGGGTAAGCAGAATGCTGGACATGGCTGAAATCAGAGAGCAATTCTCTTCGCTTAATGGCCATATTGCGACAGCTATCACGAATAAGGACTTTAATCGTGCTGTAACACTTGACCAAGCGCGTCAGGATATATTGAAGGATCTCTGTCTTATGGATATGTCTGGCATAGATGAGAGTTTTTTTGCGTTTATTGAGCAATGTGCTAAAGAAAATGCTGAACTAATTGAGACCATTGAAAAAGAAATGGAACATTTGACTTTTCACCAGA
>NZGS01000101.1 GCA_002690995.1 Rhodospirillaceae bacterium | reverse complement strand
TGTGATTTGTGGAATTGACGGGCCAATTAGTGTACCGCCGTCTACACTGTTACCATTACGCAGCTCATCGAGCTTGCTTACTTCGGTTATATTATTTGAAATACAAAGCGTAATAGCCTTGGCAGCATCTGTTAAAGACCCGCCACCAAATGTAACGATCAGGTCTGCTTTTTTTTCCATTGCCAGTTTTGTTGCCGCGACGACGTCCTTCCGCGGTGTATGCGGAGACATATCGAAAAATTCACCAACGCATTTATTTCCAAGGCTTCTGCGGATTTTGTCTATTTCATCTGTATTGCGGTTTAAAGTACCACTAGCTAATAGAAAAACACGATTGGCATCGTAATTCTTTATTTCTTCTAGCAACGCTTCATTAGCAGGACGGCCAAAAGTTACTGCCTCCATCCGTCCGAACGCTACTCTACCTTTTAATTCCAATGGATACCTCCCACTTAAATTTTTTATTTTTGAAATAGAATACTATAAAAAAATGTTCTAGATCGGAGCCCCAATTCAAAAACAACTCAAAACAGGATAAACAAGAGCAAGTGGTATGCAATTAATATAAAGTCATGTAATAAAGCGCAAATCAACTTCAGTCCGGCGTTTATTCAACGGTTTAAGAACCCGAACACTCGGCATTTCAAGTAACTGTTTTATGTCAGTCGTAGAATTCACGCACCCGAAGCCTCGTTTATCTATATCCCTATCGAGGCCAACGCTTTCTAGCCAAACAATCTCAAGATTATTAACAGACGTCAGATCGCATGCTTCTTCGATAATAATGAGATACTCATTAAAAGAAATATTTGGAGTCGTTTCTAAACCCTGAAATAAATTTCTACTCCAATTATTCATTTTGGTTCGCCATTCACCCGTCCCCCTTGGGCCTGCCTTGTTTGTGTAGGCATCACTTTTGAAAAACTCTGGTCCATCAACATGATGTAAGGCTACAAAAGGTGCTTTTGCATCGGTCATGCACTCGAACCTCTGCGTTGCATGAAACCCAGGGAATGTTAGAAGCATATTTGTATGCGCTTCATACCAATTATCCCAATCTTTACGCCTATCTTTATCAATCAAATTCATTTCAACCATGTAGATCATGAATAGCCTCGCATATAGATAGTTACATTGGGAGCTCGTTAATCCGGTTTTGATTTTAAAATTTATTAAATCTAAACAAAACTTTTATTTTTTCCTGAGACTTGTTTAGTTAAACTGGGCAGCTATAATTTTAATTTAATAGATAACCAACAACATAGCAAAATTTCGGGGGTTTCATGTTGCTCAAAGACAGATATGATTTGCAGATATCAACATCTTCTGACGTCGCTCGACAAGCTTATGTCGAAGCAGTTGACGCAATTTTATCGGCGACGGGAAATGTGGAGAATGCCTTGGACAGATGCATTAATGCTGATCCAAACTTTGCTCTAGCGTACTCTGCAAAAGCCCGAATACTTCAACTTAAAGGGAAAATGCCCGATGCAAAACAATCTGCCGAAAAGGCAGTTGAGTTAGCAGCCAATGCAACAGACCGAGAACGACAACACGCACAGATTTTCCAGCTACTTACAAGTGGACAGGGGCCAGCTGGATTAGAACTTATTCGAAAACACGTCAACGAGCATCCAACCGACGCGTTTGCTCTAGCACCCGCGTGCAGTGTTTTCGGACTGATAGGGTTCAGTGGGCGTGTTGATCGAGAAAATGAACAAGTTGAGCTTTTAAGGCCATTAGCTGATGCATATGGCGAGGATTGGTGGTTTGCAACCGTTTATGGTTTCGCCCTTGTAGAAGTTGGGGAGTGGGTGAAAGGTCGCGCGATGGTTGAGAATGCTCTAAAACAAAACCCAAGGAGTGCCCACACCGCACATGTTTGGGCCCATGCGCTTTATGAAGCAGGCGAAGACAAAGTGGTTGCGGATTATTTAGAAAAATGGCTACCCGATTACTCTCTTGATAACTATCTTAGCTGCCATTGCTGGTGGCATTTCTGTTTATCAAAACTAATGCTTGGAGAGCATGAAAACGTTTTACCAATATACGAGAAATACTGTTCACCAAAAGTTTCCAATAGCCCCTCAATAAATGTATTTACCGACGGCGCCGCGTTACTTTGGCGTTCAGAACTAGCCGGAATGGATAGATCTGAGGAACATTGGCAAGAACTACTCGAGTTTAGAAAAAACAGCTTTCCAAAACCCATGGTATTTGTTGATGCACACGGCGCATTACCGTCCATAGCGTTAAATGATCAAGAGGATGTCAATGCATGGCATGACGCTTTAATTGAGGCTGGTCAAAAAGAAAAATTGCCCGCTGGTTTAGTCCCGGCAGAATTGGTAAAAGCCTTTAAATCACATGCCCAGAAAGACTGGAGTAGCGTGATAACCACGTTAGAGCCAATCGCGGATGAAGTTGTCAGAATTGGTGGATCAAGGGCGCAACGAGACTTGATCCAAAACACGTATCTGTCCGCGCTCATAAATGATGGAAGAGTAGAAACTGCGCGATCTTTCCTAAATAAGCAACACGACAGGCAGCCGACGGTACCTTTGCAAAATTTTAACTAGATGACTCATTAAAGACACTAATTAACGACTATGGTAATCAAAATTCGAGTTTAATAATATCCCTTGAATTTACCGTTACAGTATTGACTAAGTCATCGTAAACTGGACTATCAGCCAGAAGATCGTAAGCCGTTTCTATCTGCTCCATTGAGCTGTATGAAACGATTAAAAGCTCATCTCTGACACTTTCGCCGGTCATGATTGATCCTAATCTATAGGTTAGAGCGCCAGTTCTGGAAAATATTGGAGCGAGCTTATTTATCGTATTTAGCACGGACCTGTCCGTTTTTACTCTAGTCAGAACAAGATAGCGCCCCTCCACCTTTAAATCTTGATCATAAGTTACAGGGCTGTATTTTATAAAATTGCGCGATTTAATAGAGGCCGTCCCTCCGTTAAATAACTTCTGATAATACGAAGTGTGTTGATAAATTTCAAAAGCCTGTTCGAAATCTCTTAACGTTGAATAATTTTCAAAATAAGCTAGCGCTCCTGCATAGTTGCCAGTGGTAAGAAAGCCAAAGTAAATTAAAGTGTTGGTCAGTTTGTCCTCTACATAAGTCTTTAATTGCCGACATAATTCTAAATTTTTAGGAAGGCTTTTTGATTGATATTCTGCCACGGTGATTATGCAGTAATTTGGTGATTTCATAACCCCTCCTTTTATACTCAAACAGAACTAAAACATATTTGTAGGTCTTCAACAGATCTCCATAACCAGCTTAGGGACAATACACCCCGGAAAGCATCTCCCTTTTCTTTCCAAACCCTGGCTGTTTTTTAATTTTAAATCCGTTCTCTCTAAGTCCCTTTTGAACCATTGAAGCAGATGTAAAAGTCGCATAGCTTGTTCCTTTACCGCTTAGACGTTTCATTTCATTGAAGAGTACCGGTGTCCACATAGCTGGATTTTTAGCAGGACTAAAACCATCTAGAAACCAAACATCCGCCAAGATGTTTAGCTTAGGTAAAGCAATATTGATATCCTCTATGCATATGGTGATCTCCACACCCCCTTCATCGAAAAGAAAATTGTAGCGGTCAGTTGTTGGTTTAGAGTAAACAGAGCAAAAACAACTTAAATAAGTCTCTAACTCGGTGAAATATTTTAAACTATCAGTAATCTGTTTGGCAGTAAGTGGAAAAGCCTCGATCGTGTAAAATCTGAGTTTACTAGTTTTTGGTTGCGTTTCACGCCATGCCTTCCAAGTAGCAAGAAAATTCAATCCGGTACCAAAGCCCGTTTCAATAATAGTAAAGTCCTCTCTCTGCTCCCAAGCCTGCGGTAGACCATTTCCTCGCAAAAAGACATACTCTTTCTCAGCCAAGCCATTCTCCGACGAAAAATACACATCATCAAAATTTGGCGAAAACGGTGTCCCGTCTTCCCTTAAATCAAATTTCAAGTTGGAGCCCTTCTTTAACATATAGTGTGATTGCCTTATCAGACGATTTCATCAGTTGTTTGGTTTGAATTCGTTTCTAGTAATCTGAAGCAGCCCAAGTTATTAATGGTTTTGTATTAGTATACTATTGGACATTCTTAAAGTTAAAGTTTGGTAAATTTTTGGCCAAGCCAGGAGTACCCCGAGTGATTACCCATAAAGGAAAAAAAATAGATTACATTGAGCATGGAGAAGGTCCAGCAATACTATTTATTCCCGGCTCATTCAGCACTCCTTCCGCTTGGAGCGCAGTACAAAAATTAATGCCCTCAAATTACCGTTTTATCAATACTAGCCTTTGTGGATATGGTTCTACCGAGGAATTACGAAGCACTGATAACTATGGAATGCAAAATCTTATTGATATAATCGAGGCAGTAGTGGCGAAAATTGGATAGCCGGTCCATTTAGTTGGACACTCGTTCGGTGGAATGGTGGCACTGGCTTGTGCGCTATCAGACAGATTCGAAATTCTCAGCATCACAACATTTGAAGCAAATCCTATAACACTTATTGATGCCTGCAGACACCGTCATTTATTTGAAGAAACGATAAAAATTAAGGATGAGTTTGAGGCGGCTTTTAACGCGCAAAACAAAGATGCCGCAAGAATTATAATAGATTTTTGGGGTGGCGATGGCTCTTTTGATTCAATGCCCAGCTCCGTGCAACAGTATTGTCGTCAAACAGCTTATAACAATGTGCTAGATTGGTACACTGCCCTAAGCTTCAGAGCTAAAGCTGATGACTACGCCAAGCTCTCTATGCCAGTGTTATTAGTGAGAGGTGCCCATGCTAATACCCAGATGGTGCAGATTACAAAAACTTTGCAAAACTGCATACCCAACCAACGCTCTGTTATAATAAGCAACGCTGCGCATTTTTTGATTACGTCTCATGCAGCTGAGTGTGCACACGTTTTAGTTGATTTTTTAAATGGGTATAATATTCAATAACTGTTGAAGAAAATCCTTGTAGCTAAAATAATATAACATCCGCCTTAGGCTGCGTAGCTTGCGTTTGGCTTATCAAACTTGTTAGCAACCCATCATTAACAAAAAAACTGGAGTAGACGATTATGTTGTATAAACCCAATCCCGATAAGCCTATGCATCAAATGACCCTTCCAACCATCGACGGGAAAGGCGTGACAGTCTCTGGGTCCAACAATCGATGGCAAATGATAGTTGTTTACCGTGGACTACATTGCCCAATCTGCAAAACCTACACAGCGAAAATAGAAGCGTTAAAAGACAAATTTAATGAATTAGAAACAGATATTGTATTTATTTCTGGTGACACTGCAGAAAAAGCTAAAAATTTCGCAAGCGAAGTTGGCCTCAACCTGCCAGTAGCATACGACCTTTCGATTGAGCAAATGAGACAACTAGGCCTTTATATTTCAGAACCACGTCCCAACGAAACTGATAGACCATTCCCTGAACCAGGGCTATTCGTCTTGAACGAGAAGGGCCAACCACATATCGTGGAAATTTCAAACGCACCGTTCATTCGACCAGAACCAGAATTGATTATTCGCGGTATAATGCACATTAAGAAGAATAATTATCCCATTCGCGGAACGCTGGCGTAACAGAAAAGACAGAATACACTAATTAAAACTACAATTTTTTAAGCTATTGCTTCTAACAATTTTTTTTTAAGCCACGTCGACTTTTATTCTTATTTGTTTACTGCTCTGTTTTTCTAGTTAGAGAACTCTGCCACTTCTTCTTCCGCTTGTTCAATCGCGCGGTTAAGTGCTCCTTGAAGTGCCTTCGCTGAGTCGAGAGTTAATTCAACAGCAGTTCGCTTTCCAATACCGTCTTCACCATTCATGAAATCAATAGTTATTGCCTCCTCTAAAAGGGCGTGGTGAGGATGATCATAACAAACAACCGCCTGCCTCAATTTAAACCACGAGTTACCATCCTTACCTTTTCCCTCTGCATCGACAATTTCAACAATAGAAGTACACATAATTTCTATACCGAAAGATGTTTTTCAAAGAAGGCAAATGTTTTTTGCCAACTATCTATAGCTTGTTCCACTCTGTAAAGTGGCGTGTAGTAATACCAAATCCCATGGCCGGCATCTTCGTATCTATGAAATTCATAATTTTTACTATATTTCTTCAATTCTTCTTCATGCTGATTTACTTGTTCAACATTTGGTGCACGGTCGTCGTTTCCAAAGATGCCTAATAATGGGCAAGACAACTCTGACGTCATATCAATCGGTTGAACTGGTTGCTTCTCTGGACGATCATCTTCGGCCTGCACAACGCGACCACCCCATAAATCAACCACACAATCAATATCATCTCTACTACATGCATAAAGAAAGGCTTGTCTCCCGCCAGAACAACTTCCAATCAAGCCAACTTTTCCATTGCTCCAAGGTTGAGACCGCAGCCACTGCACTGCGCCTTTCGTGTCACCAACCATTTGATCATCGGAAACGCCTCCCTCTGCGCGTGCCTTCGCTGCCACATCGTCTGAGGGTCCATAACCAATGCGATCATATAGATTATGGCTTATTGCTGCATAGCCATGATGAGCAAATCTTCGCGTAAATTCACGATAGGTTTCATCCCAGCCCGGTAAATGATGTATTAACACGACCCCAGGAAATGGTCCCTTCCCCATGGGACGAGCTGTGTAAGCATTGATAGCATCACTGTTATGCCCGTTGATCTTTATTGTTTCCACAATCATACTTTCATACGTCATTTTCGTATCCCTTATTTCTGGAAAAGGAGTTCTAGTTTATGAAACACATTTCAATTTTAATTCGAATTAAGACATAGCGTGCAAATTATTCCAAGAGAAATGAAATACTTACACTTTCCGAGCAATCTATCCGCTAGAACCAAGCAACAAGCATAAGGTTATATGAGATCGTGACCAATTTTGATGTTAGGCACACCGATACATTATTAACAACTACCCGAGCAGTGCGAAAGAGATTAGACCTTAATCGGCTTGTAGAAGAGCAGCAAATTATAAAATGCTTAGAAATTTCTCAACAAGCTCCCACCGGTTCCAATCGCCAGGGTTGGCAATGGGTTATCATCACTGATAAAGGAAAACGGCGAATAATAGCCAATTATTATCACCAAGGTGCAGGCGATTATCTAGAAGAGCGGAAAAATTCTGCAAGAGATAGAGGTGCCGAACAGGATTTCAAAGTGTTTGAATCTGCACAGTATTTAGCGGATTACATGGAGGATGTTCCCATACTGGTTATCCCATGCATAGATACAAGTCATATGCCTCTTAACGCCTCAGGGCGTAAATGGTTATCTCTTGGCGGGTCTATATTTCCGGCGATCTGGAGCTTTCAACTGGCGTTAAAGGCGCGTGGCCTTGGTTCTTGCATCACAACGCTTCATTTAGCATATGAGAGAGAAATATCGAAGATTCTTGATATCCCCGAAACCTTTGCGCAGGTTGCGTTATTGCCAGTCGCCTACACTAAGGGAACTAACTTTAAGCCCGCCAACCGTCCCCCCGTTTCTGAAATAATACATTGGAACAGTTGGAATTAAATATTAACTTCTAATGCAATAAGATAGTGGATGGAGAATAACGTGCCCCAAGTATCGACCAAACATGGATTTCTCGAATATTCAATTACGGATTCCGTTCCCCGTTGGAGGAAGCCAAAGGAAACAATTTTGTTTCACCATGGCGTTGGTATTGATATGGATATTTGGATAGATTGGCTGCCATATCTTTCAAAAAACTTTAGATGTGTCCGTTTTGATATGAGGGGTTGTGGCAGATCAAGCATTCCACCAGACGGTCAAAAATGGAGCAT
>NZGS01000100.1 GCA_002690995.1 Rhodospirillaceae bacterium | reverse complement strand
ATATTTCTTATCATATTTCTAGCTTACGAGATATTGATTGGGATGGTTATAATGCAGAGCTACGAAAGACTAAATCATTCAATGGGGACTCCAGTTTAAAGGACGAAGTAGAGCAAGAAATCAGACATTTTTGTCCAGGAAAGAATTTTTTCTTTGTTAATTCAGGAACGGCGGCATTAGAATTGGCATTGATGTCTCTTAAATTAGATGAAGAAGATGAAGTGATTTTACCCTCTTTTACTTTTACCTCTTGTGCTAATGCAATTATCCGCGCTGGCGCTAAGCCAGTATTTGCAAATATTGATGCCAAGTGTCTACATCTGTCTTTGGAAAGTGTTATGCAAGTATTTAGTGCTAAAACTAAATGTATTATGGTTGTAGAGTACGGGGGGATACGAGCTAATCTAAATGAGATTTACGAATTCTGTAAAAAACATAAATTGGTTCTTTTACTGGCCTCCGCTCAAACCTTTGGGACTAGTCAGTCAAAAGATAATCACTCAAAACTGGCTGACTTTGTTTGTTATTCGTTTCATGATACAAAAGTATTCTCTTGTGGAGAGGGCGGCTTATTAATTGTGAATAATTTAAAATACTTGAACCGAGCTGTAATTATGTTTGAAAAGGGCACTAACCGGCTAGAGTTCATTGAGGGTAAGACAGGTAAGTACAGTTGGAAGGATATAGGGTCCAGTTTTATTATGTCTAACGTAAATCTACTACTTCTAAAGTTTCAAATTAGAATAAGGGTAAATATTTTAAAGAAAAAGTATGATGCAATTGAAGTTTATGAAAACTTCTTTGGACTAAGTACTTCTTACTTTTTTGTTCAGCGCTCAGATCACAGCACCTGCTCAAATGGACATATATATTGGCTAATTTTACCGAATACAAAAAATAAAAAACAACTGCAAAATCACCTCTCAGCCCATGGTATAGAGACTGTTTCCCATTATGTTCCATTACATTGCTCTGAGTTCGCAAAAAAATCAAATTTTAGGCATGATAAAAATATGGCAAATACTTTTGCAGCCGGAGAGTGTTTACTTAGATTGCCTGTAATATCGCCAAATGCATCAAAAAAAGTTGTTAAAGCAATTGAAAGGTTCAACGCTTAGGAATGCATCACATTAAATTTTTAATGCAAGAGTTAAAATTTATTATTTCACAGAAAAATAAATAGATAGTGATCCAACTTGGAATAGTCTATGAAAAAAATAACTTCCAAAAATTACCAAAGAAATCGAAAAGAGAATTTTTCAAAAAACTTTAATTATAAAGAGTTCTCCTACAAAACGCCCTCTGAATTACTGGAAAGTAAACCGGCAGTTGTACCAGTAGTGATAATCGGCGCTGGACCGATTGGCTTATCTCTAGCAATAGATTTGGCCCAAAGAGGTGTTAAAACTGTACTTCTAGACGACAATAATATTGTTTCAACAGGATCAAGGGCAATTTGTTGGGCAAAAAGAACCTTGGAAATTTTTGATAAACTTGGTGTTGCATCAAAAATGATGGAAAAAGGAATTACTTGGGAAACTGGTAGACTATTTAACGGAGATAACGAAGTTTTTTCATTTGACTTACTTCCTGACAAAGGTCAAAAATTCCCAGCATTTATCAATTTGCAACAATATTATGTAGAGGAGCTTTTAATAGAGAGATGCTTTGAACTTTGCGATTTTATTGATCTAAGGTTTAGTAGTGAGGTAATTAATCATAGTCAAAAGTCTGATAGGGTTGAAATTACTGTAAGTTGTCCAGAGGGAGAGTATCCATTAAAATCTCAATACATGGTAGCATGTGACGGAGCTTATTCACCTACTAGAAAAAGAATGGGGCTATCTTTCAATGGAGAGATTTTTGATGAACATTTTTTAATTGTTGATGTTAGTATGGAAAATCCACCTTTTCAGAGTGATAAATCTGAGCGGTGGTTTTGGTTCTCTCCAACATTTCACGCTGGGCAATCAGCACTGCTACATAAACAAGCAGAAAATATATACAGAATCGATCTTCAACTAGGTGAAAGAGTTAATAAAGAAAAGGAGCTTGATCCTAAAAGAGTAAGGCAAAGAATAAAAAAAGTTGTAAAGTCTGACGATTTTGAAATTGACTGGATGAGCATTTATAAATTTAAGTGCGCTTCTCTAGATCGAATGGTATTTGACAGAATTATTTTTGCCGGTGATAGTGCACATGTGGTAAGTCCATTTGGGGCAAGAGGTGGCAATGGTGGTATCCATGATGTAGACAATTTGGGATGGAAACTCGCCTCCATAATAAAAAGTAATGTATCACCAAAGATTTTATCTACGTATAATGACGAACGACTTGAAGCTGCAAAAGAGAATATAGAAAATTCTTCCAGGGCTACAAACTTCATGACTCCGAAGAATAAGATGGCTAAAGCTTTTCGAGATCAGGTGCTTGATCTTTCAATAAGCAATAAATTTACCAGGGGCTTAATTAACTCTGGTCGACTGTCTGAACCATTTAAATTAAAAAATTTAAGACTTGAAAATCAATTTAAGCATGATCCACTTTTAGGATCTATATACATAGACTTTCCGATTCTCAGTAAGGATACGAAAAAATTGTTTCTTACCGATGTTCTCGGTAACGGATATAATATCCTATCTTTTTCTAAAGTGAAGCCGAAGCTACCTCAAGACTGTAACTTCATAAGTGTTGGTTCAAAGACTAGTAAAAATATTGATTTCTTAGATTATGAGGGTAAGGGGTTGGATAGATATAGAGAAGGTCTCAATTATCTTATAAGACCGGATGGCTATATAGTTGGAATATTTAAAGCAATTGATATAAATGAGCTAGAAAAGTATATGCTATAGAAATTTATATTTTGGAGAAATTATTACTTAATGGCATTAAACGACGAACTTTATTCAAGACTTGTAAATCTTTACCAAGATCTGGACGATAATCAAATTCATGATTTGAATGCTCGGTTAATTTTACTGCTCTCAGAAAAAGTATCAGATTCACTAGAATTGAAAATAATTATTGACCGAATTAGTGCCGAAATTGAAAAACTGAAGAATAGTTGACCTTTTAATAAATTTCAAAAAGGTAAAACACTCTTTAATGACGATAAAAGTAGAAGTAATCTCTGAAATAAGGGGAATAAATTAACTCCAAATTTGGGAAAAAACAGAAATAAAAGTATTGAAAAAATCGTCACAAAAATTAAAAAAATAAATATTGGTTTCCACCCATAAATTTTGGTGGTATTTAGTTTGTTTAAAGGGGCGCTGTTTTTGTTACTTTCTCCGGTTTTAAAAATCGGTCTGAGTAGCCATATGATAAAGAAAATAAAAATAGCTAAAAGGATGAGACGAATCATATAAATATTCTCCCTGGTAACAGAACTTCTGAATTAATTTTTTGGCTGGAGACGTACAATATTTTTTACTTCATTGCAAAAGCCAAGCTTAAAAAACTGTATACGCTGCTCTTTTTCAGTGAAAAATTCTGATACATTAAATTTAATTTCGTTTAAATAACAAATTTCGGTCAAACCTTTCTTTAAAGCATAGTTCAATGCAATCCACTGTACCACATGGCCGATAGGTTTATCAAAAAGACTGCGATCGTAGGCTCCAACCATATAATATGCTTGAGAGTGGTTGTGTTGATAAAAAGCACATCCAACCATGGTACCTGAGAAGGGGTCAAACAATCCCACAGAGAAAGCAAGATTTTTTTTTATCAGCTCGAATTGGTAATTCCAAGTTTCCTCTGACCTAGTCTTCCGTCCAGCGGACTGAAAGTGTAATTCTATAAACTTATCCCAGAACTCTTTATTGATCGTTTTTTCATCGGCTACAAAAGACTTCCAAATTTTTAAGCCAGAATTTATCAAACTTCTATAACTTTTTCGAATAAATTTCTTTGAAGGTAGTTTAGCATTTTCTAAATTTGTAATAGCAGCATATTGTGTATTAGATGCTATATCAAAACGCTCTAGTAAGCACTTATGCCACTCACAGATAATATTATTAGACCTATAAGAATTTATTTCAAAGTTAAATTTTTTAACATCATATTGATCGAATAATACTGACAGTTTGTTAGCGAATGTTTTCATTAAGTGTCTTTCTTGCGATAATGATAAATCTTTTCTGCAGGTTGGTTCGCAGATAAAAGTGAAGTTTGATGTAAATTCATAAATGCCTTTATTTTTCACGCTGTAAAGCGGTAAAAAGGCAAAAATATTTTTGTCCTTTGAAATTACAAGATGGCTGGCTTCAATGGCATCACTAATAGCTAAATTGTAAATTTTTTGATAGATGCAATATTCAAATTTATTGAACACTGAACAGTTTGTTGCCTCCTCAAATTTTAACTGACTTAAAAGCATTAATAGCTCTTTGTCTGACGATACAATCCTTACTTGATATTCCATTAGAGTTTTTGTCGCATCAGAAAGTTTACAATTCTGGCAGCAGCCTCATCGATGGTCATTACTGTTGTATCAATATGGATTTCTGGTGAATCTGGTGCCTCATAAGGGCTATCGATGCCAGTGAAATTCTTCAGTTGGCCTGATCGTGCCTTTGCATAAAGTCCTTTGACATCCCGTTGTTCTGCAATAGACAGCGGTGTATCAACGTAAATCTCAATAAACTCACCTGGGGTTATCATATCGCGAACCATCTTACGCTCTGATCTGAAGGGCGAGATGAAGGCTGTGATTACAATCAGTCCTGCATCGATCATGAGCTTTGCAACTTCGCCAACTCGACGCATATTCTCAATTCTATCGGCATCGGTAAATCCTAGATCCTTGTTTAAACCATGACGTACATTATCGCCGTCAAGCAGGAAGGTGTGAAGGTTCCTACTTGCCAATTTCTTCTCAACTTCATTTGCTATTGTGGATTTTCCCGAACCAGATACACCGGTCATCCATAATATTGCTGGTCTTTGGTTTTTCAGCTTGGCACGATGATCACGATTAATTTCGGTTACCTGCCAATAGATATTCTGTGATCGACGAAGGGCAAAATTGATTAATCCGGCACCAACGGTTGTATTCGTTAGCTTATCAATCAGAATAAAGCCACCAAGTGTACGATTCTCTGAGTAGGGCGTAAACGGAATAGGCCGATCAGTTATAATATTTGCTACACCAATTGCGTTTAGTTCTAGTGTCTTTGCGGCAATGTGCTCCGTAGTACTAATGTTGATCTGATACTTTGGTTCAGCCACTGTTGCTGACACGGTTTGCGTTCCAATTTTAAGGTAAAGAGATCGACCTGGAATCAACGCCTCATCGCCCATCCAAATCAAAGTTGTCTCAAATTGATCTGCCACCTCTAATGGTGACTCAGATGCAGTTATAACTTGCCCTCGTGAACAATCCAATTCTTCACTAAGCACAAGCGTTATAGATTGACCTACGGACGCACTATCTAAATCGCCATCATATGTCACGATTCTGTCTATATGGCTAGTTTTCCCGGCTGGTTGTATGCTAACTGTATCTCCGAGTTTTACTGTACCCGAAGCTACCTTTCCACTAAAACCACGGAAGTCCAAATTTGGACGGTTTACCCATTGTACCGGCATGCGAAAGCCTTGGGCTCGGTCTCTTTCTCTACCCAGC
Organism: Rhodospirillaceae bacterium; assembly: GCA_002690995.1. GTDB lineage: Bacteria > Pseudomonadota > Alphaproteobacteria > Thalassobaculales > Thalassobaculaceae. The sequence continues at coordinate 13,874 of NZGS01000100.1, read as the reverse complement.
TTAACACCTTCTAAATGAGTCATAAGCGTTTGACCATTATACCAAGGCATAAGATTGGAATATACAGTCACGTTAATGCCCTTAAAGGCCGAGATAGGAATAGCAGTAAATTTGCTGATACCAATACTATTAGCGAATTTTTTATAGTCAGAAATAATTGCATCAAAAATTGCTTGATTGTAATTAACTAGATCCATTTTATTGACTGCAAGTATGATATTCTTTATTCCTAAAAGGTGACATATATAACTATGACGACGTGTTTGGGTTAGCACACCTTTTCGAGCATCAATCAAGATCACAGCCAATTCTGCATTGGATGCGCCCGTGACCATATTTCTAGTATACTGCTTATGTCCTGGAGTGTCCGCTACAATGAATTTACGCTTCTCTGTAGTAAAGAACTGATAGGCCACGTCGATTGTGATACCCTGTTCTCGCTCAGCAGCTAATCCATCAACCAGTAGTGCAAAATCAAGCTCTTGGCCCTGTGTACCAATTTTTTTACTATCTACTTGTAGCTGTGCTAATTGATCTTCAAAGATCATCTTACTGTCATACAATAAGCGCCCGATTAAAGTTGATTTCCCATCATCTACTGATCCACACGTAATAAACCGCAAAAGTGTTTTATTTTGGTGGTTTTCAAGATAGGCATTAATATCCTGCGCCATTAGTGTGTCAGTTCCTTTAATTTTATCAATCGCATCGGACACCGCTTAAAAATACCCTTGCTGTTTTTTGGTTTCCATAGATGCACTAGGATCGTTATCGATCGTTCGACCTTGCCGTTCAGATGTTGTTGTCAAGAGCATTTCCTGAATCACTTGAGTTAATGTTGAAGCGTTGGACTCAATGGCACCAGTTAGTGGATAGCATCCCAATGTTCGGAAACGAATTGATCGCATGACAATACCCTCACTGGCTTTTAATGGGAAGCGGTCATCATCTACCATTAAGATCATACCATCACGTATAACAGTGGGGCGTAAAGCTGCAAAATAAAGTGGGACAATTTCTATTTCTTCAAAGTAAATGTACTGCCAGATATCCAATTCTGTCCAGTTCGATATTGGAAAGACACGCATGCTTTCTCCCTTTGCCTTTCTTGTATTGTAGACGGACCATAATTCTGGTCGTTGTGCTTTAGGTTCCCATCGGTGTTGCGAGTTTCGAAATGAAAAAATACGCTCTTTCGCTCGTGATTTTTCTTCATCTCTACGCGCTCCGCCGAAAGCTGCATCAAATTTGTATTCGTTTAGCGCTTGCTTTAATCCTTCTGTTTTCCACATTTCGGTGTGGAGTGCCCCGTGATCAAACGGATTTATTTTTTTTTTCTTAGCATCTGCATTTTGGTGAATAATCAAATCCATACCTGATTCTTTGGCTGCTTTATCGCGCAGTTTATACATTTCTTGGAACTTCCATGTTGTATCGATGTGCATTAATGGAAATGGAGGTAATGAGGGATAAAATGCCTTTTTTGCGATGTGTAGCATAACTGCACTGTCCTTGCCAACAGAGTACAACATGACGGGATTATCTGTCTCAGACACAACTTCGCGCATTATTTCAATCGCCTCAGATTCGAGACCAGATAAGTGATTTTGAATGTCACTCATGTTTTGATACCTTTTCTGTTCAACCTATGAAACATTTTTTTTACTTTCTGCAAAGAGCATTTCAGCGTTTAAACTCAAGCAAGTCAATTCTCGTTCTAAAACCAATTTTTGCTTTTTTCTATTTGGCGTAGATTGTATTTATACATATCAATTCTTAATAAAAGAGTTTTTTTAATAAAACTATATATAAAATATTAATATTATCTTCAGGAGATCTTCTCTAAACACTCACCGCATATTAGTCATACACGACTTGAAGGAGCACCGAGTATTTCGTAGGTAGGGGATGAGAGTGATGTGGTAAAGTATTATTGAATTTAATAAACTTTCCATCCACAATATTTTGATAAACTTCATTCTTATAAACTTTATTAGCAATATTCCTCGGCAGTCGATGTGAGATTTTACCCTGTAGAAAACGTAAATGCAGTTTTTCAATAATGAATAGAAGTACATGTAAAGATCGAAGAAAAAGCTTTTCAAATATATTGAAATCAGTCCAATGGGTTTTTGCAAATACCGAATAGTTAGGGTCGCCATCTAAGACCATCAGCGTTTTATTACTCTTTCGAGAGTCGATATGAATCGAATGAAACGGAGCTATTTGCTTACCAGGGTCGTCAACACTTCTCATGATTGCAACAAATAAAGGCGATTTCTTTTCATTTAGCAGATTAGCGATACTATCACAAAATTCAGGTTCTTCGGAATAACTTACCATCGCGAAATTACTAATCCATGGGTCCGGATTTAGGGATGAAGGAGATACGTTATTTGTCATCACATTTAACTTTGCATGACTTTTTACTTTTTTAAGAATTTGTATCGCAATATCAGAATTTAACTTGGTATTCATTATTTTTCTCCTAACTAATGAGATCTAATTATATTTTCTTTAATTCGGAACCATTCACCTTCAAAGCCCTCGTTTGGGACTAAATTAAAAAAGGACTTGCCTAGGTTATAGTGTACATTTTTTGGAGAAGCCTCCAATGATTTTTTATCATTTTCACTAACGCGTAAATCCATGGGTATTTAACTCTACAATCTTTTCATAATATGCCTAGCTAGACGTATGCAATTCCTCAACCTTAGGCTCATTTACACAAGTTAATCTAATACCTGATTTTTTTAGTTTGAACAATTCCGTTGGTCTACAGGAGACCAATTTTTTATTGGTAAGCAATATGGTGCTTCACGAAGACATTCTTTTTATTTCCCAGTGAGTAATCGTATCTTACATAATACATAGTTAGATTGGTAATTGGCCATCACCATATAGAAAGAACCTCTGACATCGCTTATTATTAACATTTAACACCCCAAGAATAGTGAAAAATTTTATGATCCATTTAATAAGGATAAAAAGTCTTGCGAATGAAAATTGATTTGATAGGTGTTTATCATGAGGTAGTTAGCATTTGCTAGCGAATTTAAGTGGATCGTCTAGCTTGATAAACAACTGTACTGATGTGTTCGCCATGGTCAATGCCACTTAACGTTAAAAAAAATGTGCGATACTGAGCTGCATCCAACGCATAAATGTAGATCTTTCATTAGGAGCTCTATTGTATTTAGTTTTTGCAACTTTAAAGATTTAAAAATTTTTTTATTATAGGTACGGGAAGGAAGAAAATAATTAAACTGCGAACAACAACTAATAACTTTACTTTGGTCCCACGTAAGTGATAAAGGGCGATTTTTAAAACGTAAAATTGTGTCTCCTTTCTACGATATATACTATTTCTGTTTAACCGAAATCTTAGGAGACGTTGTGGAAGTACAGCAAATTTAGCTCCTGAACGACAGGCGCGAGCCCACAACTCCCAATCTTGTGCGTACTTAAACCTTTCATTATATAGCCCGTGTATCATGAAAAATTCACTACGTATTAAGACACTTGGGTGTATAATAGGATTTTTCCAAGTGTGGCCTGGGTAAACTTGGCCAACAATATGTTCTTGATAGCCTATTTTTTTTCCATTCGTATCGATTTTTGTTGCACATGAGGAAACAATATCAATTGATGGGTTTTCCTGTAGGAATTGAAGTTGGATGATGAGTCTCTCAGGTTCCATAATGTCATCAGCATCCATTCGCATAATAAAGACACCTTCTATACAATCTATACTCTGAATAACATTATTTAGATTAGCTGCTAAACCCTTTCTTACAGTACTAGAGAAAATCTGACATATTTTATCGCCATAGCGTTTATACTGGTATATTGAATTCTCTAATTCAGTAGGCAAGTTACCATCAACTCCTATGTACAGAAAAAAAGCTATATCTTTTGGCACAATGAGGTTGTCTATACTTTTCAAACATTGCATTAAATGCGAATAATTATCATCTTGGTGAACTGGTAATATACAATAAACAGTATTCATAAAACTTTCGATATTTTGTACAATCGCCTAACGCCCGAATGTCCACTATCAATATATATATTGGTTCCATCAGTTGTTCGTGGATGAAGATCAACTCTGCGAGGACCAAAATACTTGAATGGTTGCCTAAGTGTAGCAATTGTTTCTACGTTAGAGGAATAATCTTTTTTGATAATAATTCGTTTCAATTTAGATCTTCGTAACCTATCGGGATATGTATCCGTTATAAATTCAGTGTAAGAAATTGGTGCAGGATGTCCATCTTCTCTAAAATCACCTCTTAACGTATTTACAGATAAAACTTCCAAGGAAGTCATTTCTATAATGTGATAAGAAGCAATTTCGTCTTTTGTTCCCCAGTAAACTATCCGATCATCGCTCAACCAGTTATAATGGGAAACTAACTCTCCTTGCAAAATAGGTTTTACTATACCCATATTACAATCCAAGCACATTAAAGCATGAACCTTGTTATTTAAATGCCACCCCCTAGCAAGAAAAATAACAAAACGCCCAGACGGGGAAAAAATACAATGATTGAGCTTAAAATTATTAATTTTTGTATCCTCAAAAGCAAGTTTTTTAAGGTATGAGTAACTAATGCTAATTTCTTTATTCCCATTCAAATCGGTAATCAGAAGTTCTTTCTTATTAGTGCTTAACGCAGAGATATCACACATTGTATAAGAATATTCAGGTCTTGTTTTCCTGAGCACCGCTAAATCTATCGAGCAAATTCTTTTTGTTACAAGAGATAAAGATTGAAGAGGGTAGGGCAAGTATATGTTAGTATTATTGCGTAAGTTATGGCGGCAAGCTACGACATTATCTCGATACACTGTGTTATAAATGAATTCATTGTCATTTACCCAAGTAGCCAAAACGCCTTGCTGTAAATTCCAGATAGGTAACTTTTGATCGAATAGTAATTGTAGCTCTGGTGAATAGACATGAAGAAACGCTACTTTATCTTTAATATTTATTAAAATGAAATCTCCAGATTTATTTTCAATGTGCCGATCATAGTATCCAAAAAAAGTAGCGCCCACCAATGAGGAATTAACGTCCGCTATTTTATAATTTTTTGATACTAGCGTTTGTGATGAATTTCTTGCTAAAAAAATATAAACTATCAACTTATAAAGTATCGCGATATAATCATACCCAGGCATGAAGCGTCTAACGAAACTGGCTAATCTTTTTTCCAAAACAGATATCATATTATAAAATTCCCCAGAAATTTCCGACAACAGTATATCTTATCACGGACTCTACACACAATATTGGTAAGTACTGAAAATAAAACAAAGTTTTCCTATAATTACTAATGGCGTAGGAAATATCTAATATAAAAATTAAGCTTATTATCACTCGCTGCCCGAATTCACCGGTAAGAAGAACGACAAAAAAAAGAAGAATTAATATGAAAATATTTGTATAGTTCTTTATTTGTATTTGCTTGAAAATAATAAATCGTGTTATTAAGAGGCAAAATGTAAATAAGGCCCCTGAAAGGTCGGCCATAGCATTTCGTTCAATTAAAACGGAAAACCTGTCTCCAAATATAGTGGAGAAAAGTGTTGTTGATAATACAACTATCAAGAAATTTTGAGTTGTAAACAGTTGACTTTTGAATTTAGAGTTTAAAAATACTTTCAGCAAGTAGACAGCGACCATGGCCTGATGTAAAATAACACTGATTAAGGATAATTTAGATGACATTATCCAAAGGTATATAAAGACAATTGTAGCAATTCCTTGTCTGATAATATTGCCCAATAAAGTGTTGGCTGCGTAGGATAAATGGAAAATTAAAATTAGTGCGATGCACGCCAGTACGAGTTGACTAAAATTTTTAGTTTTAATGCAAAAAATGAGTGCAGATGCAAGCACAGTGGTAATGAATTCAACGTTAATAAATTGCTTTATGCTTAAAAGCGCAATTATAAATATTTGATGAATTACACCACCATAATCACGTGTCATTAGAACATAATTGTTAATGTCAGGTCCCTTGGATCCAACATTCAAGAGTATATAACCTCCGACAAGCGCAAAAAATGCAAATGCACTGAGCAATAAATTATTAAAATTAAATCTTATAACTCGCAATAAAGTTTACACCATTAGGTTTAGTCAGAACAAATCTTTTGGAGTGCGAACTTTCAACCATCCCAGATAGTGAAAAAGCCTTTCCAGGAAACATTGTTCCAAATTGTGTTACGACGCTTGAATGAAAACCAATTAATTTATCAATTTCAGAAAACAGCAACTGAAGAGGGAGCTCGTTGAACGGACTGTTCATTAATGAAATATTTTTATATTTATCGATAATTTTTTTATATTTCTTTGGATGTTCTCGATAGTGCATTTTTAAAATAAAGTTCTTGGTTGAATTGTTTTCAAGTAAATCACTTATCATGCTTAGTTCTTGATCTGCAAAAGAGCTATTCTTGTTCTCAGTTAATGGGCTTGTTGCTAAAATGACAGCATTATTAAAGGAAGTCTTTGTTTGTGAGGCAAAGAGGCAATCTAGAGCTATTTTAACAAGTGGTGTGCTATGACTAATTTTCTTATTTACTCTAAACTCTTCCCAAATTGGCCGTTGGGGATCGTTAACTATGATATTTGTGATCTTTGGATGCATGCCACGCATATGACGCCCTAGAAGAAACCATTTTAGTTTTTCGATAAGTCTAGCACTCGAAAGTCTTTCGCGGATAATTAACTGTTCAAGAGCTCCCTCGTCAATAAGTGTGACTGACCCTATATCAGCAAATTTTAGTGCAGCAAGAAACAGTATAGATTGGTCGTTAGCAACAAAGAGTTCATTTGCGATTAATTTTTTGTAAAAATAAAGATTTTCAAAAATAGCGAATAGTTTTTTAAATATACCTTCACTTACGAAGGCATCTCTTAAATACACAAACTCTATATTGTCGCGCTTTATCAAATTTTTTACTAATTGCTCTAATTTTTGAGGTATGACAATTCTCTGAAAATGAGTTCCTTGTTCTATAAGGCCAGCTACTATTAGAATTTGAAACGGATTGTAGATATAGGCAACTCTCATGGCTTAACCGTGTCAATAATTCTTGAAAGTTGATAATTGCTCATACCGTAATACAAAGGTAAAAAGTAACGATTATTGATGAAAGTATAAGAATTTTCTAAGGAAGTTGATGATATCGTTTTAAAAGCTGGCTGTTGGTCCATTGGAGAAAAGTATTTTCTGTATTGAATACCGTTTGCCAATAATCGGCTTTCAAAAGTTTTACAATTTTCTTGTGTTTTATACTCTAATAGCCATGGGATTTCTCCTTCAATATATCTTAACTGATTTTGTTCATCATTTATTTTTGAGAAATAAACAGCCCAAGTGTTTTTTCTATGTCTTATTACCTTTTCTATCCGGTCCAATTGTCCCCTTAAAAGGCTAGCGTTGAAACTAGACATCCTATAATTAGATCCGACAATATCGTGGCGATATGTCCCGGGCGAGCTCATTCCATGATTTATATAGTTCGTCACCCATTTTAATATACTCTCATTTGAAAAACATATTGCGCCACCTTCACCTGAGGTGACAATTTTATTTGCGTAAAAGCTTAATGTAGACATAAATATATATCGGCTCCGTATATCCTTTTCGTATTGAGAAACAAGAGCTTCAGCTTGATCTTCGATTAACAACAAACCTCTTTTTGTATAATATTGTAAATCATTTACATTAACTAAACGCCCATTTAGAGATACTAAGCAAATACAATCTACGTTGGTTTTAGTTATAATTTTTTTAACAGAGTCGCGACTTAATAGGCCCGTTTTTGGATCAACATCTGCAAGAATTACATTATTTGATGTAAGAATTGCTGCGTTAACTGTCGCTCCAAAAGTAACGTTTGGGACGATAATAGTAAGTTTCTTCTTTGTTAGAAAGAATTTTGCTGCTTCGAATGCAATTTGCAATGCAGTCGTACCACTTGACGTGACCTTACAATATTTATGCTGAACGATGTCGATAATTTTTTTTTCACATGCTTTGTTATTTTCAGATGCACCACCAATAACATTGTTAATCAAAGATTTGATAACATACTTGTACTCTGCATACCCAATGTATGGTTTTGAGATTGGCACTTCTTTTTTCATGAGTTTTTTCTTAACGTATATTTTTTGAGTTTAATATAAATGCCAAAAATGATTTTATAGGTAAAATGACCGATTCTTTTGTTAAAGAACCAAATGTTTTCATAAGAAAATCCTAGATGTTTTCTGATACCTTTTTTATGATCGATAAATCTTCCTAAGATTCCTGAATTAAAGCCATGATCACCACCACCACTCAAGTTTTTATATTTTACGTCATTCAAATTTCTGCAAGTCCAGTCAAAAATTGCACAATCGTGATAAGCGCCTAAAGATTCATAGACATGGTTGTTCCAACCTTTGGAGTAAGTTTGAACCCAATCATGGAACCGCGAGTGCTGTGTGTTCCATGCAATCCATCCTGTCTCGGTATATTTTTTTATATCATGTCGAAAGACCGCGGATAACAGTTCGTCGTTGGCTGGCAAAAGTTTCGATAAATCATTAATACTGAACTTTCTGATAAATTTTGTATCAGCATCAATATAGATAATGTAGTCATAGGTTTTATTTTTTTCTTTTAAATAGTATAATTGCATCATTCCCTTGTAAGACCATCGAATTATTTGTCTTGCTACATCACCGGCTATATCCAATTTCGTTTCATCTTGCACTTTCACATTTTTAACGAATTCATTACGTTCATATAGAGAACTTTTATAATCTATCAGCTTTACATAGTTATATCCCTTTGTGTCAATTGGATTTAACTGACTTAGATCATCAATAGATACATGCATGTCCAAATGATTATTACCAGACTTATTAAGATGTTTTAGCACTAAGCTTGTTGTCTTCAAAAATTCTTTACCATAAAGCAAGAAATGCCTAGCTGGAAAAGTTGCGATAAATAAGACCTTCATCACTTATCCATTTAATATTGAGTTTACCAAAGCATAAGAAGAAAATCCGAACATTCTTTTTGGCCATCTGTAAAGAGGTGGTACAAAATTGATATCTAGATCTAATTCTGGAAAGAGTTTGCTGTAAGCATCGTCAATAAAGAACGCATTTAATCCAGTCCCAGCATTCATTGCTAAGTATCGATATCGCTTAGCGGCGAGTGTTTTCTTTAATGACATATAACTTACCCCAAAATTATCCCCAGCAGGTGTATTAACCGTTACAGATGAAAAACTCCAGTGAGCAATAGGCCCGAGCTTTGAATTAATTTCAGCTATAATTAATTTAGGTCTAAATTTTGAAGTAATACTATCAATAACTTTTAAATCATCACTGTCTATGTCTACTGATAAGACATCAAACTCTTTCAGTTTCAATTTGTCCAAGTGCATGGTCAAAATTTCATTAATATTCTTATAGGTTACGAACATTTTTACAAATTTGAAGTTCTTTGATTTCTCATCTAAAACAATGTCTTTGGGCAACATTTCTGCATCGACCCAGAGACCTCTTAATCCATTAGCTTTTAAAAGGAGTGTATTGTTCTCCAAACCATTTCCAACTCCTATTTCCACAAATGACTCTAAAGACCCCTTAAAACGTTCGTTTATCTTTAATGTATAGCCATCCTCATCATTTTGAGAAAAATATTTTTCAGGCATATCTGGGATAAAAGGCTGGCGCCCACTTTTTTTAATTAGTTCGTAACGTGCCAGCCAAATATTATAAATTTGCAGATCTGCATGGTCATCAAATCGATTTAAAAAACTTTTTTTTATGATATTTTTTATCATTTTTTATCTAATTAGGGTCAAGTCTTTGATAATGCCAACTGAGCGATCTCCACACTTTAAACGACCCGATCGACCTTTTCGATGAGCTAAACCAAATATATCACAAATTATTTTTTGTACAGGATCGTTTGAAAGCAGATCTATGTTTCTTATAAACACAAACTCAATTTGTGTTAGTGGGGTGGATGGTTTTGACCAACTATCCTCACTTTTTACGATAGCGTAATTAGCCAAATTAAGTTTTCTAGTTAAGCCGTGTATCTTTCCACGAAGCCAATTTCTAGGATTATGATCTTGATCTCCATGAGTGCGAACTTTTACAAGTTGAAATTTATTTGCGGTCAATAGTGTTATAACCCCACTAAGTGTATCTGAATTCAATGTAACTTCGATTTCAATTACTTTCAAACGATCGTCATTTAAATCTATCCCATTTAAAACCTTCAGTTCGAACCCCTCTACATCAATTTTTATTATATTTGGAGCTTTCAAATTATTGTGTTCAATTAAATATGGAAGTGTTTCCATTTCAACTTCAATTTGAGATCCGTCTATTGCAGTTTCCAATATCTTACTTGAAGTATTTTTTTCTGCTAACCCTAGCACAGCTTTTTGTAATTTGGCTCCAATAGCTTTTTGAAAAAACAAATGCTGGGCCTTAGATTTTTTTGACTTTAGCCATGTTTTTAGTTTTTTGAGACCCCTATTATCAGGCTCAATATGTACGTATTCAAAGCGATTATCTAGCGGAAAATGCGCTGGAACAAAGTTTGCTGCACCAATATCATATACAATTATATTTTTTTGCATCTTAAATCACATCAAAGTTCGGTTTTTTAAACTCAAATCTAACCATTTCATCTACGATTTGAGTTATGTTCGTCTCTGGCATCCAGTTGAGCTTAGAGCGTGCTAGGCTCGCATCCGCAAGTAATCTTTCTACTTCCAGAGGACGAAAATATTGCTGGTCAACTTTAACCATTATTTTTCCAATTAGGTTTTTGTTATCTGCCTTTGAACAAACACCAACTTCTTTTACACCTCGTCCCTGCCATTCGAGTTCAAGTCCCATTCTATGTGAAACAAGTTCAACAAATTCTCTAACTGTTGTTTCTTTTCCAGTTCCAATTACGAAGTCTCTGGGTTGTTTTTGTTGTAACATTAAATGTTGCATTTGCACATAATCTCGAGCATGTCCCCAGTCACGAATGGCGTCTAAGTTACCCAATTGAACGCTAGTTTGTGATTTTTGAAATTCAAATATACCTCTTACTATTTTTTTTGTTACAAAATTTGAGCCTCTGATTGGGCTCTCATGATTAAATAATATTCCTGAACACGCAAAAATGTCATAGGCTTCACGATATATCTTTACTAAGTTGTGCGCAAACTGCTTAGCCGCAGCGTAGGGACTTACTACGTTAAATGGAGTTTCCTCAGATTGTGGCCAACTTAAAACATTCCCAAATAGCTCGGATGTCGACGCTTGATAAAATTTAATCTTTTTTCTAAGGCCTAACATCCTAATTGCCTCAAGGATACGCAGTGGACCAAGAGCATTTACGTTAGCCGTATATTCTGGTTGCTCAAATGATACTGCAACGTGACTCTGTGCTGAGAGGTTGTAAACCTCGTCAGGTAAAAATTTATCAAGTATTTTGGTTATTGACAAGGTATCAGTAACGTCCGCATACTCCACACTCAAATTTTTTTCTTTCTCACTTTTTAAATCGCTTAAAATCCAATCTAGCCGCTGTGTATTCAACATTGAGGTGCGCCGTCGTGTTGCCACCACCTTATAATCGAGCTTCAAAAGATGGCTTGTTAAATAAGCACCATCCTGACCAGTACTACCTATTATCAGTGCTACTTTCTTATCTTTCAACTTTTTGCTCCTTATTTCTGACGAACTTGTGGAGTATTTTATGCCAAAATTCATCCTTTGAATTCACTTTCTCTTTATCAGAATATCTGATGCCCTTACTTGCCAAATCATCTAGGAGTGTATCAATCTCATTTATCGGACACATTATAATCTCAGACCCATAAAATCTTCTTCTTTGTGCTCTTATTTCATTAAACCTGATTATAGTGTGTAATCGATTTCTGTCGAACCATTGCTGATATGTTTCATATGGATAATGATCAAAGCAAGCCTGAAGAAATACCTTTGGAGACGCATAACGAGTAACCTTATAATCTGAACCAGTTGTCTTGTAATGCATTAAAGCTTTTTCTAAATCATTCCAAAAAACTGATTTCCTTCGTTCCAAATCATCTCGGTAAGGTAAAATTACTGTGTGAGACAAAAACATAAGCCGTCCAAAAAAAAGCAGTCTTTTTATTGTAGAAAAAGCAGTAAAACGTGATGGCCCAACGTTGTGAAAGACCTTCGCCCCGAGTAGTTTAGATCCTAAAAAGGTAGTGCCAGATTTACCTGGGCCCAATATTATTATTCTATGCATAAATTTAATGACCCAATAATGCTCTTTTCAAATATCGTGTAAAAGTCGGCTTGTCCATTAGCGAAGAAGCAAGTTCTTTAAAAGCGCCATGTAGCAATAATGCACGCTTATCTGCATCTTTGAAAACAAAAGAATTCTTCATATATTTTCGAAGCTCAGCCTCATTTTTAGTCGCGTGGCTGATTGACGCTTTTTCATAAAGTGCTGGTAGACAATGACAGTTGGGCTTCTGCTTTAACGCTGAGTTCACCGCAAGGGTTGAAGTAGATAATACAATTAAATCGCTATCCTCTATAAGTTTTTCTGCATCTCTATGAGTTTCATTGAACTTGACTGGAAAACATTTTTTACAATGATCTTCAAGAAAATTCTTTTTGGGGTTTCTGGGATGAAATTTTATTAAAGGTACTATTTCAAGTTCTTTGCAAATTTTTACGTAAGATATGAGAACTTCATATTGATCCTGAAAATCCTTTAATCTTGGCCGATAATCTTTATCAGCAAATTGATACTCGTATGGACTTGTTAAAAATAGAATAGCCTTTTTTGGACTTGGGCAAGCAATTCTTTTTGGCCTGGGCACTCCAAGCTTAACTAATTCTTTATCCCATCGTTTTTTCGATACAGGAGGTAAGTCTCCATAGTAATTTGGCTGGAAGATACCTTGTTCCACAAACCTTTTCTCTCCGTTCCATAAGTAATTTATAAGGCGTTCAGGAGATACTCTCCCATTAAATACTACAATTTTGTCTATATGGTCACAAAATTTTTTTTTAATAGTTTTAATTTCTTTATTAAAAATTAGTTGATCATAGATTAAAATCAGGATGTCCATTCTATAACTAGCTAAAATATCAAGGTTTGCTGATTTGTGTCTTTTGGCTAAATGAGAAATCATAGCATCTAATGAAATAACATAATCGCCAAACTCTACCAATTCATGACCATTAATCATTTTTTCAATGACAGTTTTTCGAATTTTAAACGCAAAAACTAGTAGTTTTATGTTTATCAACTTATATACCCAATAAATAAGCTCAAAAAAATATCTTGGAATATTTTGATTGTCGCAATGAAAAAAACTATTTTCGATATTTACAAAGACTTTATCGTCTGGCTCAGCTTTATACGCTGCTTCCATATATCGTTTCTGTAAATGGTACATTCTTGTGTTAAGAAATATTATCATAAACTTCTATTCTGTCATCGAACATACTTGCAATATTTGTGTTGTGAGTAACGCAAATAATAGCGATTTTTTTCTTTTTACAATAATTTATCATATTTTTTATAATAGACTGAGACATCGTATCACTTAGGGCGCTTGTAGGCTCATCTAAAACCAAAAGTTGTGAGGCTCTATACAATGCGTTGCATAGTGCTAAGCGTTGTAACTGCCCTCCCGATAACAAAGCACCCCGATCACCAACCGACGTTCTATCGGTTAACTCATTTTTTAGAGACATCATCTCTAGTAAGTAATTAATCTTTGCTTCATCAAACTCAGCACCCATAGCTACGACCTCAGCAACAGAATTAGATAAGATTACT
>NZGS01000099.1 GCA_002690995.1 Rhodospirillaceae bacterium | reverse complement strand
GAGTGGCTGAAGGCGCACGCTTGGAAAGCGTGTAGGCGTTAACGCGTCTCGAGGGTTCGAATCCCTCTCTGTCCGCCAAATATTTTTAACCCTAATTTAATCAATAAAAACAATAAATTGATTTTATTAGTAGGCTATATTTACCCCTAAAATACCCCCACCCAAAAAAACACAGCCAAATAGACGAAGAATATTGGCGCTAGCAAACCAGCCCTCACGAGGCTGATAAATACTCGCGCAGAACATTTGCTATTTGAAACGCTAGATAGGGGGGTACAGCGTTTCCGATTTGGTGGAACTGTTGCGATATGCCGCCACAAAATTGATAGCTGTCTGGAAAAGTCTGAATGCGGGCAGCCTCTCTAACTGACAGGCTTCGGCATTGTGTTTTATCAGGATGAATAAAATGGTGACCGTCTTTTGATATATGCGACGTGATGGTCGAGCTTGGCCTATCCCACAATTGAACCTTAAAGCGATCGACGAAGCTTGAGGCGGTCAATTGATTGCCGTCGCATTGTATGTCCTTATGTTGCGGCGCGATTTCACCTGTTGGCCACTGCGATATCTTAGGTGAACACTTTTTTCGTTCCCCGTAATTAGCGCAAAAATAATATCGTGCCAAGTCACTCAGCATATGTGAGCGGGTTTTGTGCTCTGTGATAGGGCCGAGCGCATCCTCCAGAAATTCTGAAAGCTGTTTATTGCCCTTGATGCGGGCTTTTTTAGGTCGTTTTTCATATGTCGTATTGCTAGCGAGTTCGGGTTTGCCGACGGAAACGAGCCGCTTGATCTCACTGCCAACCACATCTTCCCAGTCCACGTCATTGACCGTCTGCTTGGTTATTCGGCTGCGCAATTTTGGCAGGCTCGATATCACATCCTCCAAAGTTGTTGCGCCTTGGCGTTCAAGTTTTTGAGGCCATCCTCGTTTTTTCACCAGTGACTTTTTAATACCGCAAATAATGACGCGATGACGCGTTTGAGGCACGCCATGCTCCTCGCTCTTGATGAGAAAGTCTTTAGGTGCTACAGGCGCTTCGTGCTCAGCGAACAGATCGTTTGCATCATCAGTCACAAGCGGGAACAGATCATACTCATCATTTGCAAGGCTTGCGCCCAATGCTTTTACTTCTTTCAGAAAGGTCTTGTCCTTAGCCATAGCCGCTTTCGGCTTTTGGATGTCGGTGATAATTTGTTTGATGACGCTCCCCTTTTCAGCGTCGGGCCCTGTTTTGGCGGACAAAATCCCACGGACGTTTTCCATGATAAACACGTCAGGCGAAAATACTGCGAGCACCTTTAAATATTCTCGATATAGCGTATGCCTTCTATCCGCGTAAAACTCGTCTAAAACTTCTGGGTTCGCCGCTATTTTGCTTTTTCCAATATTGCGCGACCGCCCAACAATTGAATACGCTTGGCAAGGCGGTCCCCCCAAAAGCAAAAGTGGTTCCTTACCCTTTTTGGGGAGGTTTTGGATAATCCGTGCATGAAGATCAGCGAAAGGGTCTGAGCCTAGTTCGAACTGCAAAACTTTCGTTTCGCATTCATCCACCAAGGCGGTTTCATCAACCCGAAGGTCGTCAACGGTTATGTCACCCAATGCAAGAGAGCGGGCTAGCTCGAGATCACCTCTATTTAAAAGAGCGTGGTGCAGTTTGCGCTGCAAAAGCGTTTGGCATTCCTTGGGCTGCTTCTCTACCGAAATAGCGATATCGTAGCCAGCTTTAGTGAACCCTTCGCCCAAACCACCAGGGCCTGCAAACAAGTCAATACAAATGGTCATCGGCTAATTTAGCTCCTGATTCTAGGCTAAGAGTAACCACAAAATTTTTTTTCGCTCAACCCCTTGATCTACGCCTTGTAAAGTACTATATATGCGTCACAGATTCAAATATTATTTGATTATGTGTTAAGAAAATGGAGAATTACATGGACGATCTAGAAGCACCACCTGGACTGGGAGAAATTAAACGTAAAAAATTCGTTGAGCTCGCAGAAAAGCGGGTTATTAACGCGCTTAAGTCAATCTCTTTGATCGGGAACCTCGCGAATACAAATAATTACAAATATAACGAGGCGGATATCAGAAAGATCATTAGAGCCCTAAGCGATGAAGTTAAAGAAGTAGAAAGCAGGTTCAAAACGGGCCGATCAGAAGACAAGGTTTTCAAACTTTAGTACTAATAGTGAAAAATATGATCGATATTGAGGAAATTATTGCCGAGGACAATCGGCTGCTTAATCAGTTGATCCCAGTATTCGTGGGATCAGCAGAAGAGCACATGCCTAATGATAAGAGCAAATTGCCAATCGTGGCGCATGCTTTGACGATTGCTGCGGTCGAGATTGCAAGGAAAGGTGATTTAAGCCCGCTCGACGTACTTGCAAATCCCTTTAATTCGGCAATTTACGCAATAAGAGAAAATGTTGAATTTATCAAAGAAGAAGCAGACGTATTTGAAGGAATAGACAAGATGCTCAGGAACTGAAATGGGTGATCGCTATTAATATCTCTTTATTATATTTTGTAGAGCGCTATCGTTATCGGTGAAGTCAGGAGTTTTATAAGAAATGACAATGGACAAAAATATTTGGGTCTTTGATAGAAGCCCAGCATCGAACAGAGGGCGAGGCGCTGACACCATTAGAATGCTTTTCGAAGGCGAAGGCAGCTTGGTAAAGGAAGGCGTGCAAAATGCTGCCGATCAGCTGCGAAAAACAAACAAGTTATCTATACCTATTGGAAAGATCGAAATTAATCTTGCGGAGTTCTCTGGCGACAAAAAAGAAAAAATAAAAGGCCTTATTGATTGGAAAAATTTGAGGCGTCACTGCGAGGCTGCAGTAGAAAAAACACCTGGGACGGCAGAGTCAATCGATCTTTCCAAAGCAATCGATAGACTTAATGATAGGGAAATAAATCTTCGAGTTTTATCTATATCTGACTTCGGAACAGAGGGCTTGGCCGATGACTTTGAGGGATTGGCCGACGAAGCGGAGAGAGACACTAACTATACACAGCTATGCCGTGATGAGCACAACACAAGCAATAACGATGAGACACGAAGCGGAAGCCATGGATTGGGCAAAATTGTCAACTGGAAACACAGTGGCATCAATACCGTACTTTTTAATTCACTTACATGGCGATTTAAGGAAAAAAAAGATGAATTGCATATGAGGACTTGCGGTCAATGTTTGCTGTGGTCCCATAGGTTAGGCGAAAAAACCTTTGATAATGCTGGTTACTTTGGCCAAGAGAAAACCCTCGAGGCTAACGTTAAAACAGCAATCTCTGCATGGGACGATCCCTCTTTAGCCAATGCGCTTGGGCTGTCTCGGGAAATTAGTAAAACTTCGAGTGGGACTTCTGTTACAATAATTGACTATTGGGATGCTGAAAATCCCGATGAAACTGGCCCAGAAACAATTGATCGCTTACGAGCAGACGTAGAAAGATATTTCTGGCCTGCGTTGCAAACCAACTCAGAATCCCCAGATGGCACTACAGCTCCAAACCTCCAAGTTTCTCTCAACTATCATGTTAATGGGGATACTAGATATCAAATTGCAGCGACATCTGAAGAATACATAAGTTTTAAACGAGCATTGGATGAGTCGCCAAATACCCAAATTATATCGGGTGTAGATCAGATTGCAGCTGCAGATGGGCTTGATGTAACGGTCCGCTCCAAAGAAACGCCAAAAGAACAGGTTAATGCCAAAATGAATGTTAGATTATGTTCTGCTCCCCTGAATACCATTCCAGAGAGCGTTTCAGATCATGTTGCAAAGCTCAGAGACCGAGTGATGGTAATTGAATATGAAAAGATCAATATTTCATCTGAAAAAGAATTTGATATCTGCGGTGTTGTGGCTCTTGGCTTTGCCCGAGGGAACGAAGAGAGCGATACAGTAGCGCATAATTTTTTAAGAATGTATGAACCTCCAGCCCATGATAATTGGCAATTTTTCCAGAAGGTAAAAGTTCTCTTCAAAGATTTTAGGAAGCTTATCGGTGAAATAACATCGACTTATCGGAAAAGCATAAAAGAGTTAACTAGCAAAAAAGTAGAGACGGAGGGCCAGCCTGTTCAACTCTTGTCGCAATTGCTTAACTTTGGAATTTCAGGTCAAGATACAAATGTCCGAACAACTGACACACAGCCAATCTCGCTTGTTGGTGAAGAAGAAATTCTAAAAGCCACCTTTAATCTGAAATACACAAACCAAGAAGAAACACGCAGAGATGAATGGTCTTCAAAACTAACCTTTAACATTAAGGGGGCAAATCTTCGCTTGATACCAGTCAATATTGAATTTGCGGGTATCGAAGAAAATGTTGACGCCAGGTTCAGCACCATATTTGGCCCCAAGGAGGGTCTTCTTGAGCATCAAGTTCAACTTGATATAGAGGGAATTGATTCGGTTGAAGTGGTCGCGCACTTGAAGCCACCGCAGGAATTTTCAGTTGATGAAATAGTTTCAGGAATGACTGTTGATGTCAGATCAACGTTGGTAGAGGTTTAGTCAAAATGGCATCATTCCCCCCATTTAGAAGTTACTCCATTAACGAGGGTCTCGAACTAAAGTTTGATGGCTGTAAAGTTCTCAGTGATGAAGATGATCTCAATACTTATTTTGTTTCAGAAGAAGGCCGATCAGTCGCTATAGAGTTGACCGCGTCAATTAAACTTCCTGAGCGCATTGGAAGGCAAAAACTGGAAAACGCGATATTGAGTGAAGATGAGGTGGAAAATACCTATGAAAATGTTGAGGCAGTAATTCAAATCACCTGTCCCTCAACTAGGCATATGATAGTTCAACCCCTAGCTGAGCATGAGGCTCGCTCGTTTTCTGGAAAATTCCTTATTGATTTCGAAGACATTTTTCAACGTATAGAAATTAAAGCCTTTCTAGTTCGCAAAACAGTTGGCGAGAAGAAAAAAGACTTTGCGTCAGAAAAGGGAAGCATTTTACTTCGCTGGCCCCCTGTTCGAGTATTCCTTGATAAGCAGCCGCCCAAAAAGGGATCTGAATTTAAAGCCGTTTGGAAGAGCTTTGATGATTTAGCCCCAGATATGTCTGGAACAATCCTTCATCTTTATGACGAGACAGAGGAAACTGCTTATTTGAACGAAAATGCTGATGAAGGCTTGAGAAAGATACTTAAAGGGGAACCTGGATACAAACAATTTGCGACAATGATATTGACCCCGATAGCCGTCGACATTCGAGAGCAAATAGCTAGGAGTGCAATTGAGCAAGCACTCATTGATGGCGGCCTCGATGGTTTGATTGGCAACAAAGCGAAATGCCTTCAGCAAATGCTCCCAATGTTAATGGGCGTTAAGACATTTGATGATGCAAAGAGAGATTTTGAAGAAAAAATCGAAACAGAAGAGGGGCGATCCGAAGTACGTTTGAAAATAATTGGTGAGATGCTTCCTAAAGTTTGTCAGCATCAAAATCATATTCTAGCGAATATGAATCGTTCTGCTGTTTCGTTAATCAAGATGAAGGAAAAGGAAATGCAAAATGACCAATAGAAAAATTAAGATTGTTGAAACTCAACTCGATAAGGCAAACTTTTTTTCATTTGATGTTAGTGATATTTCGACCGTTGACAGTGAATACGAGGTAGACTTTTCAGAGCTCGACCAGGTTTCATATGATTTAATCGACCTCGCGTCAAAAGGTGAGCCGTCAGCCTTAAATACTGCTTTCGACCAACGAGTTGCCCCAGTTATTCACTCTAAATTTATGCATCTTCCTAAATCCTTTGTGGCTAACCCAAGATTTTGGCAGTGGCTTTCCATTGTCGAATACAGACAATTAGCTGAAATTAGGGCTGGCGGCCCCGCAGCAGAGGACAAGGCGCAGTATTTCCTGTCAGGCCTCACACTCGGTGCGCAAATGAGCCATGTTTTTCAAAAGGCGTTCCTTATTGCCGACGCAGTAGAGACCGTTTTTTCAGGGGACGCAGCCTACTCTGACACTATAAAAATAATGGGAAGCGCACAAAATGTGCAGTCTATCGGCGAGGGCAAGATCTCTTTTTCGAAAGAATTTTTGCGAAGCAAGCTCTCTGAGATCCACACTTTAACGAACGACATAGCGCGAAAAAACTTCATAAAAAAGTTGAACGCTGAAGCAGAAAACTTGCTGCAGGAATACACCGTTATTTAGTCACATGTCTTTGAGCCAATTTTATTCACAAAAGATTAAATTTATCTGAAAGCATAGGAATAATATTTGCAGTATTTTTTCTAAAATCTTTTTAAATTTTTAATCTAAATTTAAGGTGATACATTATGATTTACAAAAGTATAAATCTGTCTCTTATTCTGACAATAGCTATTCTATCTGGCTGTGCGTCAGGTGGATCCCCCTCTACTTCGACCGCAAATCTTCTTGGGCAAAATGATGTGGTGAAAAACTTTGAAGCCGGGTTCGTTGAGGGGCTGGAAGGTACAATTATTCAACGGCGTTTGGATGCGTTGGAAAAAATGGCTCAGCTTTGCGGACGCAATAATTACAGAATTACCAATATGGATGAAACCAATGAAGGCAATATGAATGTTGGCGGTCCTGAACCAGTTGGTGATGGAATGGTTCTTGTGAGTGAGAGTGTAATTAAGTTTCGCTGGGAATTTGTCTGCAATAATTAGAGTAATTACTGGAATCCCAGAACAGCATGCACTAGTTATAAATATATGGTTAACAGTTTCCTTCAACTCGAATTCGAATTGCGACTTGCCGGATTTAGCGGGACACTATGTGCGATTTTGGTTTGGGAATTTCTGGCGACAAAAAGACCCTCGGCACTTCGTTTTAAAAGAACGTTAACGCATTTTCTTTTAATGATAATCAATTCGCTGGCACTTCGCCTTGTGATGCCCATTCTTGCGTTTGAACTGGCGCTTCACGTTGAGGTGCGTGAGTTAGGGCTGCTGCCGCACTTGCCCGCACCTGAGTTTGCGAAAGTTTTAATCAGCTTGATTGTGCTGGATTTGGCTATTTACACCCAGCATGTGATGTTTCATAAAGTGCCTTTTCTCTGGCGGTTTCACCGTGTACATCATGCAGATACCGGATTTGATGTCACGACTGGTTTTCGGTTTCATCCGGGTGAGATTATTTTTTCCATGATTTATAAACTTGCCTTGGTGCTGTTATTAGGCCCGTCCGCACTGACAATTCTTATATTTGAGATTTTACTAAGCTCCGCGTCACTTTTCACGCATGCCAATGCCGGCATGCCTCGCAGGGTGGACAGTCTCTTGCGTTTGATAATTGTGACGCCGGACATGCATCGTATTCATCATTCCCGTCAAGCGGATGAGGCACTCACCAATTTTGGGTTTAATTTAAGTCTTTGGGATCGTATTTTCAAAACGTATCGCGTTGATCCTTCTACGTCACATGCCGAAATGAACATAGGAACTAAAAATATATCTGTACAACAAGCCGCCTCATTCGGCGCTATGCTGGCACTCCCCCTGCATAAACAATAAGCCCTCCCAAAATGATTTACCCCTTTAAGGGGAGATTTATTTTTCACATCGCTGGTGTGAAATTTCTTCAAGGTTTTCCCTAAATTGATGTTAGGTTAACAAGTGTTTTGTCAGAAGGTGAGTCATGTTTTTAAATCATAAAATTCCACCCCCAATCGTCATGCTCATTTTTATTGGCCTGATTTATGGCTCCACAAATTATGTTACGGCAGATGTTTTCCCTTATCAAAACCTGCTGTCTCTCGGGATTTTATTTTTCGGTTTGGGCTTTATGTTTTTAGGGGTCAGGGAGTTCAAAAAAAATAAGACAACTATTAACCCGCTTGATCCAGAGGCTGCATCGTCTCTCGTGACATCTGGTGTTTTTAGGGTGACGCGGAATCCGATGTATCTGGGTATGAGTTTCATCCTGCTGGCAACAAGTCTTTTTCACGGCGCTTGGATGGGTCTGCCGCTTATCATTTTGTTTGTGGTTTATATTACCTTATTCCAGATACGTCCTGAAGAGAGAGCAATGCAGAGTTTATTCGGCGCCGCATTTGACGCCTATAAAGCAAAAGTGCGCCAATGGATTTGATGTTGGATAAATCTGGCTCGAATATTTTAAAGCTTTGACAGCTTCAGATATTGTCAGCAGTTCCAGCAATATATTCAGTAAGAGGCTCAAGTTCGAGCTGATTTACTAAACCTTTTTATAGACCTGACTACCGCCAATCTTAAATTCGGTAGATTTTTCCTGCATACCCGCGTCGAGGGCGTCTTCGGGGGACATATTCAATTTTGCCGCATACTCGCGAACGTCTTGCGTAATTTTCATGGAGCAGAAATGAGGCCCACACATGGAGCAGAAATGCGCCACTTTC
>NZGS01000098.1 GCA_002690995.1 Rhodospirillaceae bacterium | reverse complement strand
GTCTTTTTTCAGGCAGGCGACGAAATTACGCCGGAAGTTTTAGAAATGTTATCGGAGAACAAAGTTAAAGACATATCGGTTCTAGCAATTGATCACACCAATGTAGGCGCTTACATGCGGAATACGCTGTTTTCTGATAAAAATACAAACAGAGATGAAGCATTGATAGATATTTACCGAGTCATGCGTCCAGGGGAGCCACCCACCTTAGAAACAGCGGAAGCTCTATTCCATGGGTTGTTCTTTGACTCAGAGCGATACGACCTGTCCTCTGTTGGAAGAGTGAAAATGAATGCACGACTGGGGCAAGAAGTGGAAGACTCGGTCAGAGTCCTGCGAAAACAGGATATATTAGAGATAATGAAGATCCTCACTGATTTGAAAGATGGTAAGGGCGAAATAGACGATATAGATCATTTAGGGAACAGGCGTGTTCGATCTGTCGGGGAGCTTATGGAGAACCAATACCGCGTTGGTCTTTTAAGGATGGAAAGGGCAATTCGCGAACGCATGAGCTCAGTAGAAATCGATACTGTAATGCCGCATGATCTCATCAATGCTAAACCAGCGGCTGCTGCTGTAAGAGAGTTTTTTGGGTCGTCGCAACTATCACAATTCATGGATCAAACAAACCCTCTATCAGAAATCACTCATAAGCGTAGGCTCTCGGCGCTGGGTCCAGGAGGCTTAACTAGAGAACGAGCTGGTTTTGAAGTGAGGGACGTGCACCCAACACATTATGGACGAATCTGTCCCATTGAGACGCCAGAGGGCCCAAATATTGGTCTTATTAATTCGCTAGCCACATATGCGCGCGTCAACCAATACGGGTTTATAGAAACGCCGTACCGGGCGGTTTTAAACGGGAAAGTGGAAGATGAAGTGCGTTACATATCAGCCATGGAAGAGAGTCGATATATCATAGCACAGGCTAATGCGCAGTTGGATAAGAACAACAAATTTGTCGAAGAGTTAGTCCCTGTGAGACGGCAAGGTGACTTTGGCCTGGCCCGTCCCGAGGATATAGATTTAATAGACGTTTCACCTAAGCAACTCGTATCAGTTGCTGCAGCTCTTATTCCTTTTTTAGAAAATGACGACGCAAATAGAGCGCTGATGGGATCGAATATGCAAAGACAGGCGGTTCCCCTAATAAAGTCAGAGGCGCCATACGTTGGGACTGGTATGGAGGCCACCGTGGCTCGAGACTCGGGCGTTGTCATAATAGCTAAGAGGTCGGGCGTTGTAGATCAGGTGGACGCTCAGCGAATCGTTGTCCGAGCGACAGACCAAATTGAAAGTATGGAATCAAACGTTGATATTTATAGTTTGTTAAAATACCAGCGGTCGAATCAAAACACGTGTATTAATCAGCGCCCCCTAGTTGCGGTCGGCGATATTGTAAACGCTGGTGACATAATTGCGGATGGTCCGTCAACCGATTTGGGAGAATTGGCTCTCGGTAGAAATGTTCTGGTCGCTTTCATGCCTTGGAATGGTTATAATTTTGAGGACTCGATTTTAATTTCCGAGCGAATAGTACGAGACGATGTTTTTACATCTATTCATATAGAAGAATATGAAATCATGGCCCGCGATACAAAGTTAGGCCAGGAAGAAATCACTCGAGACATTCCTAATGTAGGTGAGGAAACACTGAAAAATCTGGATGAAGCTGGAATAGTGTACATTGGCGCTGAAGTTAATCCAGGTGATATTCTAGTTGGGAAGGTTACACCTAAAGGCGAATCTCCAATGACCCCTGAGGAAAAATTACTCCGAGCTATTTTTGGTGAGAAGGCTTCTGATGTTAGAGATACCTCTCTCAAAGTGCCGCCTGGAGGCGCCGGAACTGTTGTGGAAGTTAGAGTTTTTTCAAGGCGAGGAGTTGAAAAAGACGAGCGCTCTCAGGCTATAGAACGGACTGAAATCGAAAGGTTAGCGAAAGACCGTGACGATGAACAAACCATTCTGGAAAGCGGTTTTTATGATAGGCTGAAAGAACAACTCCTTGGTCAAAAAGTAGCGACAGGCCCAAAAGAAATGAAAAGTGGTTCTATTATAACTGAGGAGCTGCTTCAGGAATATACGACTGGCCAGTGGAGACAAATTGTTATCCAAGACAGTGGTAAAATGGACTATATAGAGGGGTCTGGACAGGAGTTCGATCGAGCAATTGAACAGCTGCAAGACCGGTTTGATAACAAGGTCGAAAAGCTCCAGCGTGGTGATGAACTGCCACCCGGCGTTATGAAAATGGTTAAAGTTTTTGTTGCAGTAAAGCGAAAACTTCAACCGGGTGATAAAATGGCTGGCAGGCACGGCAATAAAGGAGTTATCTCAAAAATTGCCCCGATTGAAGATATGCCTTACCTTGAAGATGGTACTCCAGTAGATATTGTTTTGAACCCTCTTGGTGTTCCATCTAGAATGAATGTAGGCCAAATTTTGGAAACACACTTAGGTTGGGCTTCTCATGGTTTGGGGAAACAAATCGCGTCAATGGTTGAAGAGATATCTAAAACTTCCTCATCGCGAGAGTTAAGGGACTCTTTAAATAATATTTATGGTGAAGATCAATACGATACTCAAATTGCTCCCTTAGATGACAAACAAGTTGTCGAACTTGCAGGGAATCTTACAAGCGGAGTGCCCATGGGAACTCCCGTATTTGACGGCGCTAGAGAGGAAGACGTTGTCGCAATGTTAGGAAAAGCCGGCCTTGATTCCGCAGGACAGGTAACACTAATTGACGGCAGGACCGGTGAGGTATTCGAACGCAAGGTGACAGTAGGATATATTTATATGCTCAAGTTGCATCATCTCGTCGATGATAAAATTCATGCAAGATCTATTGGTCCCTATAGTTTGGTCACACAGCAACCTCTGGGAGGTAAAGCACAGTTCGGCGGACAGCGGTTTGGAGAAATGGAGGTTTGGGCATTGGAAGCATATGGTGCTGCTTATACTCTACAGGAGATGTTGACTGTGAAATCTGATGACGTTTCAGGCAGAACGAAAGTCTACGAGGCCGTTGTTAGAGGCGATGATAATTTTGAAGCAGGTATACCTGAATCATTCAACGTCTTGATTAAAGAATTGCGTTCTCTAGGTCTAAACGTAGATCTAGATCAAAGGCAGTTGTGATTAATTAAGATATCTTGTTTTAAACAGTGAGCCGTTCTAAAATTTCTGGAAAGCTGAATTCGTTTTGGACTCTACTGCGATGGTTTCAGCGCTCAAATACGAGGAGTTTCTTTTATGAATGAATTAACGAACTTTTTTGGACAACCAAGTGGTACCGATAGCTTCGATCAGATCAAAATATCTATTGCTAGCCCTGAACGGATCCATTCTTGGTCGTTTGGAGAAATAAAGAAACCTGAAACTATAAACTATCGAACGTTTAAGCCGGAACGTGACGGGTTATTTTGCGCCCGTATTTTCGGCCCCATCAAAGACTATGAGTGTCTATGTGGAAAATATAAACGAATGAAGTTTAGAGGTATAATTTGCGAAAAGTGTGGCGTGGAGGTTACACTTAGCAAGGTCCGACGAGAACGGATGGGGCATATAGAACTAGCTTCGCCGGTTGCACATATCTGGTTCCTTAAATCATTACCAAGCCGTATTGGTTTACTGCTGGATATGACGCTCAAAGAACTGGAGAGGATCTTATATTTCGAAAGTTTTGTCGTTTTAGATGAAGGGTTTACTTCATTAAACCGCAGGCAATTGTTGTCCGAGGACGAATATTTCGATGCTATGGATGAGTTTGGCGAAGATACGTTTAAGGCGTCTATTGGGGCAGAAGCACTTAAGGAAATGCTCAGCGAACTCGACTTAGAGCAAGAGGTAGTAGAAATACGGGAAGGGCTCCGCACGACAGGTTCGGAGATGAAAAGAAAGAAATACGTCAAAAGATTAAAACTAATCGAAGCCTTTATAGAGTCCGGTTGTCGACCAGAATGGATGATCTTAGATGTCGTGCCTGTGATTCCACCAGAGTTACGTCCTCTCGTTCCCTTGGACGGAGGTCGGTTTGCAACATCTGACCTAAACGATCTATACAGGCGTGTAATCAATAGAAATAACAGACTGAAGCGTCTCATTGAGTTGAGAGCCCCTGATATAATAGTCAGGAACGAAAAACGTATGCTTCAAGAATCCGTTGACGCATTATTTGATAATGGGCGACGTGGACGAGTAATCACCGGGGCAAATAAGCGCCCATTGAAATCTCTCTCTGATATGCTCAAAGGTAAACAAGGGAGGTTCAGGCAAAATTTACTTGGCAAGCGAGTAGACTACTCTGGACGATCGGTAATAGTTGTGGGGCCGGAGTTGAAACTCCATCAATGTGGCTTGCCTAAAAAAATGGCCTTAGAGCTTTTTAAGCCATTTATATACTCGAAATTAGAACTGTATGGTCTAGCGACCACTATAAAAGCAGCCAAGCGGATGGTTGAAAAAGAGCGCCCTGAAGTCTGGGATATTTTAGAAGAAGTAATCCGCGAACACCCTGTTTTGCTTAATCGCGCTCCTACGTTGCATCGACTTGGCATACAAGCATTCGAGCCTGTTCTTATCGAAGGAAAAGCAATTCAGCTGCACCCCTTAGTTTGTACTGCTTTCAACGCCGATTTCGATGGTGATCAGATGGCTGTTCATGTGCCGCTATCTCTAGAAGCCCAGCTTGAAGCGCGTGTTCTTATGATGTCGACTAATAACATTCTAAGTCCGGCAAATGGTAAGCCAATCATTGTACCTTCCCAGGATATAATTTTGGGTTTGTATCATCTTACTATGCAAAGAGATGGTATGCTGGGAGAGGGTCTAATTTTTGCTGACTTAGCAGAGATGGAGCATGCTCTGCACAGTGGCTCCGTTCATCTCCATGCGAAAGTAAAGTCAAGAATAGATACATTTGATGATGTAGGGAACAAAGTTAAAAAGGTCGTCGATTCTACTCCGGGTAGATTACGTCTTGCACAATACTTACCAGACAGTTCTAAAATTCCATTTGAAACAATAAACAAGTTAATGACTAAAAAGGAAATAACGAACGTCATTGACAATGTATATCGACATTGTGGGCAAAAAGACACTGTTATATTTGCTGATAGATTAATGGGACTCGGATTTAGTCAAGCGTGTACATCAGGTATTTCGTTTGGAAAGGATGATTTGATTATCCCGGAGACTAAAACTGACCTTGTGGAAACTGCCACTGACGAAGTAAAGGAATTCGAACAGCAATATTTAGATGGATTGATCACGCAAGGTGAAAAATATAACAAAGTAGTGGATGTTTGGTCACGTTGTACTGATCAGGTCGCCGAAGAAATGATGGGGCGGATAATGAGCCCCGAAGATGGAAAAGATGTGAATTCTGTTTGGATGATGGCACACTCGGGTGCGCGTGGTTCTCCGGCTCAAATTAAACAGCTGGCCGGGATGCGCGGGCTTATGGCCAAGCCGTCTGGAGAGATAATAGAGACTCCCATTATCTCCAATTTTAAAGAGGGTTTAACGGTGCTTGAGTACTTTAATTCAACCCACGGCGCCCGAAAAGGGTTGGCAGACACCGCCTTAAAAACAGCTAACTCTGGATATCTCACCCGTCGTCTGGTCGATGTGGCCCAAGATTGCATCATCACAGAAGAGGATTGCGGAACACAGAGGGGCCTAAAAATAAAAGCGGTTATCGAGGACGGAGAGGTAGTGGACCCGCTAGCAGATAGAATACTGGGGCGTAGCGCTGTGTTCGATATCAAAGATCCAATTAGCGGCGATATTATAACAGCGGCTGGTCAGATTATTGACGAGGAAGCTGTAGAGGCTATTGAGAGAGCAGATAAAGCGAGTAACGCGGGCTTAGATGAGATTTCAGTTAGATCAGTTTTGACCTGTGACACAAAAATTGGTGTTTGTGCTGCTTGTTATGGTCGTGATTTAGCCAGAGGTACTTCGGTAAATGTCGGTGAAGCTGTTGGCGTTATAGCGGCTCAATCAATAGGAGAGCCTGGGACTCAACTTACCATGCGGACATTCCATATTGGAGGTGCTGCACAAAGAGGCGCTGAGCAATCAAGCATAGAAGCTGCTTTTTCAGCGAAGGTTAGTCTGACTAACAGAAATGTTGTAAAAAATTCATCGGGTGTTTTAATAGTAATGAGCCGTAATATGGAAGCTACCCTTTTAGACGATGAGGGGCGGGAGAGAGCGAAACATCGAATCCCCTATGGCTCAAGATTACTTGCAGATGATGGAACTGAAGTCCAACAAGGGCAGACACTTGCTGAATGGGACCCATACACAATCCCTATAATCACGGAGAAGAAGGGAACGGCAAATTACGTTGATTTAGTTGATGGGGTGTCTATGCGAGAAGTGATGGATGAGGGTACAGGCATTGCTTCCAGAGTGGTTTTTGATTGGAAACAACAGCCAAAGGGCTCGGAATTGAGGCCACGAATAACACTTCGTGACGACAAGGGTGAAGTCATTGAATTAGACAACGGTCTTGAGGCCCGCTACTTTATGTCAGTTGATGCTATTTTGTCGGTGGAGAATGGTGCCGAAGTCCAAGCCGGTGACGTTTTAGCCAGGATCCCGCGAGAATCAACGAAAACTAGAGATATAACGGGTGGTTTACCTCGGGTTGCTGAACTATTTGAAGCACGAAAACCAAAAGATTATGCTATTATAAGTGAATCTGAAGGCCGCGTTGAGTTTGGTCGAGATTATAAGACAAAACGTAGAGTTAATGTCGTTCCTTCGGATGCTGATGCTGATACGGTCGAGTATTTGATCCCAAAAGGGAAGCATCTTGCCGTTCAAGAAGGAGATTATGTCCAGGTCGGTGACTTATTAATGGATGGTAATCCAGTTCCACATGATATCCTAAATATTTTGGGGGTCGAAGCTTTAGCTAATTACTTAATAAATGAAGTTCAGGATGTTTATCGTCTTCAAGGAGTAAAGATCAATGACAAACATATCGAAGTGATTGTTCGTCAAATGCTTCAAAAAGTTGAAGTCGAAGATGGAGGCGAAACTACACTGCTGGTTGGTGAAACTGTGGATAAAGAAGAATTTGAGCTTGCTAATGAGAAGGCGGAGTCTCAGGGTCTTTCCTTGGCACAAGCCAAACCTGTTCTTCAGGGCATAACAAAGGCGTCTCTGCAGACCAAGTCATTTATATCAGCGGCATCCTTCCAAGAGACAACTCGGGTGCTCACTGAAGCAGCAGTCTCGGGCAAAGTCGATAATTTAGACGGGTTAAAAGAAAATGTTATTGTTGGCCGCCTTGTACCTGCAGGAACTGGCAGTGTTATGAACCGTTTTAAGCGTATTGCAAGCGACCGTGACAAAGAGTTGGCAGTAGAAGAAGAGGCTCGCGCAGCGTTATTGGAAGAAAATGCTGAGGACGTAATTAGCGCCGCGGAGTAGCTAGAGTTAAAAATGGCATGCATCTTAAAATGTAACAATTGAGCACTAGCAAGTAATATTGTTACTGCATTGGGGAATAGGTTACTTTCCCCTATTTTGGGGGAGTTTTTAAATAAAAAATGCCAAAGATTGCATTCTTCACTTGACCGGAAGGGCGCGGATACATAGTATCCGGCAGCTTTTGGGATCTTTGTAGTATCTCGCTGCCGGACATATGCTTGTCCGCCAGGGATAAACCAGCGGTCCAAAAATTATTGATGGTTTTCGCAGGGGCTCAACTTGTAGCCTCTTTAACGAAACAAACGTGTAGAAAAAGTTGAAGCTATGACACGTAAGTTTCGTTTGTTTTTTTGAGTAACAGGGTGAGGAGACTCCCAGCCAGAATTGAATGTCGAGTATAGGCTAATACATACATCCTCGCCAAAGAGTTAATAGTATTTGAGACAAAGCGTAGTGAACTAGGATTTTTTAATATGTCAAGACGTCATCGTGCCGAAAAGCGCATCGTCCTTCCGGATGCAAAGTATAAGGATCTTACCGTTAGTAAGTTTATGAGCTGCCTTATGTATGACGGAAAGAGATCTATCGCTGAGACGATAGTTTACGGTGCTTTCAATAAAATAGAAGAACGGACTGGCCAACAGCCCATATCAGTCTTTCATGAAGCACTGGATAACATTAAGCCAATGGTTGAGGTTAGATCCCGCCGGGTTGGGGGTGCTACTTACCAAGTTCCTGTCGAGGTGCGTAACGACAGAGCACAAGCACTAGCGATTAGGTGGACCATCGACGCTGCAAGAAAACGCTCGGAGAACACTATGGTAGACCGCTTGTCGGGAGAACTGCTTGACGCAGTAAACAACAGAGGCACAGCCGTTAAGAAACGAGAAGACACCCACAAAATGGCTGAGGCTAATAAAGCCTTCTCCCACTATCGATGGTAATGTAAGGAATAATTGAAATGAGCAGAACCTACTCCCTCGATCGCTACCGAAATATCGGCATTATGGCCCACATTGATGCAGGGAAAACAACTACAACTGAGCGGGTGCTATATTATACAGGCCGCTCGTATAAGATCGGTGAGGTGCACGACGGTAACGCCACAATGGATTGGATGGAGCAAGAACAAGAGCGGGGTATCACTATAACTTCCGCTGCCACTACTTGTCATTGGAATGATCACCAAATAAATATTATAGACACTCCCGGGCACGTTGACTTCACTATCGAAGTGGAGAGAGCCCTTAGGGTGCTCGATGGCGCAGTAGCTGTATTTGACTCGGTCGCGGGTGTAGAGCCTCAGTCTGAAACAGTGTGGCGGCAAGCAGATAAATATAATGTCCCAAGAGTCTGTTTTGTGAATAAGATGGACAGAATTGGTGCGGACTTTTACCGTTGTGTCTCAATGATAGTTGATAGATTGGGGGCTGTCCCGTTAGTTACTCAGTTGCCCATCGGAAGTGAAGCCGATTTTGTTGGGGTTGTAGATCTCATATCAATGAAGGCAATTAGGTGGTTGGATGAGAGCCTAGGTGCTAAATTTGAGGTGGTAGATATTCCGGAAGATTTGCTGGATAGAGCCACTGAATATCGTTCTAATCTCGTCGAGCTAGCTGTAGAGCAAAACGAGGAGGCATTGGAAGCCTATCTAGAGGGAGAAGAGCCCAATCCTGAGACACTGAAAAGTTGTATAAGGCAAGGCACAATTGATGGGGCGTTTGTTCCAGTTCTATGCGGTTCTGCTTTCAAGAATAAGGGTGTGCAGCCTTTGTTGGACTCTGTAGTGGATTATTTGCCGTCTCCTTTAGATGTTGAAAGTGTAAACGGCGTATTGCCGAACACTGAAGAAGAAGCAGTGAGAAAAAGCGACGACGCAGAACCGTTTTCGGGTTTGGCGTTTAAGATAATGAATGACCCATTCGTTGGTTCATTAACATTCTTGCGTATCTACTCTGGGGTTTTGCAGTCTGGTAGTACAGTAACGAATACCGTAAAAGACAAAAAAGAACGCATTGGTCGAATGCTTCTTATGCACGCCAATAGTCGAGAGGATATTAAAGAGGCACGGGCTGGGGATATTGTGGCCCTAGCGGGGCTGAAAGACACAACAACTGGGGACACTTTATGTGATCCGCAAGCGCCAGTAATTTTGGAACGAATGGAGTTTCCTGACCCTGTAATTGAAGTAGCCGTGGAACCAAAAACCAAAACAGACCAAGAAAAAATGGGCACAGCGCTAGCGCGTTTAGCAGCAGAGGACCCCTCCTTCCGAGTGACATCAGATTACGAAAGTGGGCAGACCGTCATAAAAGGAATGGGAGAACTCCATCTGGAAATCCTCGTGGACCGCATGAAGCGAGAGTTTAAGGTTGACGCAAACGTCGGCGCTCCGCAGGTTGCTTATAGAGAAACAATAACCCAAACGGCTGAAATTGATTATACTCACAAAAAACAAACGGGTGGCTCGGGTCAGTTCGCACGAATAAAGCTCATATTTGAACCACTGCCTGCCGGCTCAGGATTTGAATTTGAAAATAAAGTGGTTGGTGGCTCTGTTCCTAAGGAATACATCCCTGGCGTTGAAAAAGGGCTAGATACTTCCAAAGAAACAGGCGTTGTCGCTGGTTTCCCTCTGATTGATTTTAAAGTAACCCTTGTCGATGGAGCAAGCCATGACGTTGACTCTAGCGTGATGGCTTTTGAGATTGCCTCTCGCGCTGCGTTCAGAGAAGGTGTCCCAAAAGCTAGTCCGAGACTTTTGGAGCCAATTATGCGGGTGGAGGCTGTGACTCCAGAGGAATATATGGGAGATATTATCGGAGATTTGAATAGTCGTCGCGGTAATGTCTCTGGAATGGACCAACGTGGCAACGCTAGGGTAATCTCTGCAATGGTTCCACTTGCAAACATGTTCGGTTATGTGAACACGCTTCGGTCGATGAGCCAAGGTAGGGCCCAGTATACCATGCATTTTGATCATTACGAGCAAGTTCCGCAAGCTGTTGCCGAAGAGGTGACGGCCAAACTTGCATAATGTTCAAGGGAAACGGTAAGAGTTTTAGAAACATTTTCGATCAGGAGTATTTTTTCGATGGCAAAAGAGAAGTTTGAGCGTAATAAGCCTCATTGCAACATTGGCACTATTGGTCATGTTGACCATGGTAAGACGACACTGACGGCAGCTATCACGAAGGTTTTAGCTGAGGCTGGTGGAGCTGATTATACTGCTTATGACCAGATAGATAAGGCTCCCGAAGAGAAGGCTAGAGGAATAACGATATCTACGGCTCACGTTGAGTATGAAACAGATGGCCGTCACTATGCTCACGTAGATTGTCCTGGTCATGCAGACTACGTTAAAAACATGATTACGGGTGCAGCTCAAATGGACGGCGCTATACTGGTTGTGTCTGCGGCCGACGGTCCTATGCCCCAGACCCGAGAGCATATTCTTCTGGCGCGCCAAGTCGGTGTCCCCGCGCTCGTTGTCTTTATGAATAAAGTCGATCAGGTGGATGACGAGGAACTTCTCGAGCTTGTTGAGTTAGAAGTTAGAGAGTTGCTCTCTTCGTACGATTTCCCAGGCGATGATATTCCAATAGTTAAAGGCTCTGCGTTGGCCGCTATTGAGGATTCAGATACGGCAACGGGGAAAGACTCTATTATGGAGCTAATGGCAGCGGTTGATGATTATATTCCTCAGCCTGAGCGTCCAAAGGACCAACCATTTTTGATGCCTATTGAGGATGTGTTTTCAATTTCCGGAAGAGGGACAGTTGTTACTGGGCGTGTTGAAACAGGTGTAATTAATGTAAACGACCCAGTTGAAATTATTGGAATTCGTGAGACAGGTAAGTCAGTTTGTACTGGAGTTGAAATGTTTCGTAAGCTTCTTGATCAAGGGGAAGCGGGCGATAATGTTGGGTTATTACTTCGTGGTATAAACCGAGATGATGTTGAGCGCGGGCAGGTTATAGCAGCTCCCGGTTCTATCAGTCCTCACACAAAGTTTTCCTGCGAGGCATATATTTTGACTAAGGAAGAAGGAGGTCGTCACACACCGTTTTTCTCTAACTATCGTCCTCAGTTCTATTTTCGTACAACTGACGTAACAGGATCAGTGGTGTTGCCTGATGGAACTGAAATGGTTATGCCTGGTGATAATATATCGATGGAGGTTAACCTAATCGCGCCCATAGCTATGGATGAGGGCCTTCGTTTTGCAATTCGAGAGGGCGGGCGCACAGTTGGTGCTGGTGTTGTGTCTAAGGTAATCGAATAAACGAAATAGCACCCACTTTTAGAGACGTGGAGGAGGAGTGTAGCTCAATTGGTAGAGCACCGGTCTCCAAAACCGGGGGTTGCGGGTTCGATCCCTGCCACTCCTGCCACGAAGAGAAATGAGTTCACGGAATAAACTACGATTTGCCAATTAAAATAGCATTTAAGTTGATCGGTTTGAGATGAGTAAGGTTAATCCAGCGCAGTTTGTACGACAAGTGAGGCAAGAGGTAGCTAAAGTTTCTTGGCCAAGCCGCAAAGAGACCGGCATTGGGACTTTAATGGTATTCATAATGGTCTTTCTTGCTGCAATTTTCTTTTTCGTGGTCGACTTAGGCTTGTCGTGGGGAGTACAGCTTATTCTTGGCTTAGGAGGCTAAAATGGCCCAACGATGGTATGTTGTTCATGTCCACTCGGGTTTCGAGAAAAAAGTAGCTCAAAATTTGAGAGAACAGGCTAAAATCCAAGAGATGGATGACTTAGTGTCCGAAATTCTTGTGCCGACCGAGGAGGTCGTAGAGATGAGGCGGGGAACTAAGGTAAGTGCGGAGCGTAAGTTCTTTCCTGGATATATATTGGTCAAAATGGAGATGACTAACCAAAGCTGGCATTTAGTGCAAGACCAACCCAAAGTTGCGTCTTTTCTTGGAGCCAAGGGAAAGCCAATGCCTATATCGGAAGCCGAGGCTAATAGAATAATTAAACAGGTTGCCGAAGGTGTAGATCGTCCCAAGCCAAAAGTTACCTTTGAAGTCGGGGAACAGGTTAGAGTGGCTGACGGTCCTTTCTCGTCTTTTAATGGTTTTGTTGAGGATGTTGACG
This sequence comes from Rhodospirillaceae bacterium, assembly GCA_002690995.1. Lineage (GTDB taxonomy): Bacteria > Pseudomonadota > Alphaproteobacteria > Thalassobaculales > Thalassobaculaceae. The sequence goes on along the minus strand of NZGS01000098.1, from coordinate 219 downwards.
AAGATAAGTCTAGGCTGAAAGTAGCAGTATCTATATTTGGAAGGGCCACACCTGTGGATCTTGAGTATAGTCAAGTAGAAAAAATGTAAATTTAGGAAATTTTACAACTCACGCGTGGGAGATCTGGTCCGAAATCCTGGGCTTTTCGTACCACGCGAATCTTAAAAGGTAAAAAAGTATGGCGAAGAAAATCGAAGGTTATATTAAACTAGAAATCCC
>NZGS01000097.1 GCA_002690995.1 Rhodospirillaceae bacterium | reverse complement strand
CGCCCCGCTGATGAAGCCTTGAAGGTGATGAGAATACTTGCCCGCGTTCAATCTGTGTATAGTAACGGTGCAGCACCAGCACTTTGCCAATGGCTTAAAGATCTTACTAGTCCAGCTGTTCAGGCATTCAATAATAATAAATTGCGGAGTCAAGTAGAGCGTCAAGTTGTTCAAGCTGCGGAGACGGGTTTTGTAGTAGCCTTAATGCGCATTCTAGATGATGCCAAGGTTATGGAACTTGATAAAGAGAATTACAGAAAAGCTCAAAAAGAATATGAAGAGTGTTCTGCTCAAATTCATCGCATGGACGCCGGACTTGAGCAGAAAGAAAATTTAGCTGGCGAGTTGGGAGAACAAGTAGCTGCCGTCATAGCCGGTGTAATAGCTAGTATTGGAACGACGGCAATAGTAATGATTTATTTGACCTAGTGCATCAGGGGGTATGGAAAATTAATGGTTTATAAAGGAGTGGATATTTTTCAATATGGCTAATAGGTCTGCTAGTGCTTCGGCGACTAAAGCCGTTTTGATAATAGTTGTAGCTGGAACTATGATTTTTACCCTGCCAACCGTTATGGTTCTGACTGTTGGCATGATACCGACGTTTATTGCTTACGCAACTGATCGCAGAAAAGAAAAGTATAAAACTGTTAGTGTAGGAAGTTTAAATTTTGTTGGGGTTTTGCCTCTGCTTGTTACTCTTTGGACAAAAGACCACTCTTTCGATATGGGGTTTTCAGTTCTCTCAGACCCTTTCAATTGGCTAATGGTTTTAGGGTCGTCATCAGCCGGTTGGACTATATATCTGATTGCGCCGTCGATTGTTTCGATATTTCTCCAAGCTCGTATAGAGCTCTCTGTTGAACGATTAAAAAAGCGTCAAGTTAAGCTTATTGAAGAATGGGGTGACGGCGTTTCTGGTGATCGAAAAACAAACCAGAATAGTGATGGTCCCGTCAATAATGAGCAAGAAGGTACTATAGGTGCTGAGAAGGCTCAATGAGCTCGGTGTTTTCTACAAGAACCGATTTATTCGTTTGATTCCAAGAGCTGGGTCTTGATGTTTTTTTGCAACTTCTCGAAAGCTTTTACCTCCACTTGTCGAACTCGCTCTCGGCTAATGCCAAATTCAGAACCAAGTTCCTCTAGTGTCGCAGCGTTCTCTGATAAACGTCGTTTCTGGATGATATACTGTTCTCTTGGATTTAACGTTTTCATTGCCGAAAAAAGAAGCTTGCTTCTTTTATTTAACTCTTGTCTATCTGCATAAACTTGTTCTTGGTCCTGCGACTCATCAACCAACCAGTCTTGCCATTCTCCATCCGATTCCGCCGACCGCGGCGAGTTAAGGGAGTGGTCTGGCCCTGAGAGCCTTGCGTTCATGCTTACAACTTCATGTTCAGGAACATCTAGGCGGGATGCTATTTCTCTAACATTTTCAGGTGAAAGATCTCCGTCATCTATAGCCTTCATTTGGCCTTTTAGCTTGCGTAAATTGAAAAACAGCTTTTTTTGAGCCGCTGTTGTTCCCATCTTCACTAGTGACCAAGAATGCAGGATATATTCTTGTATTGATGCTCGTATCCACCACAACGCATAAGTCGCCAGCCTAAATCCTCGTTCCGGATCAAAGCGTTTAACTGCCTGCATCATGCCGATATTTCCTTCGGAAATTAATTCAGCGACAGGAAGCCCGTAGCCACGATAACCCATAGCGATTTTGGCTACCAGTCGTAAGTGGCTTGTTACGAGCTGATGAGCAGCCTCGGTATCTTCATGCTCCACCCATCTTCTAGCTAACATATATTCTTCGTTAGCTTGCAACATTGGAAACTTCTGGATCTCATTCAGATACCTAGCAAGGTTTCCTTCAGTTGTTAAATTTGGCGAGAGGGCGATGTTAGACGCCATTTCGATACTCCGAGTTTGCTATACTATTTTAAACATGGGGGTCAATACTTACATTTTAAAGGTATAAATTCAATTTTTTTGAAAAAAATTGATAAAATTAAACCAAATTGCCTTTGAAGAGTTCTACTAATGATCGCATATCGTCTGGCAATTGACTAGTAAAACAGCAAACTTCTTCGGTTTTTGGATGTTTGAAAGACAATTTCCCGGCATGTAATGCCTGACGCCTCATTAACTTGATTTTAATTCTAAGCTCGTCATTTACCCCGTCGCGCATTTTTCCGCTTCCGTACACAGGATCGCCGATAATAGGGTAGCCAATATGACACGTATGAACTCGGATCTGATGAGTCCGGCCAGTCTCCAATCTACAGCTTACTAGTGTTGCAGTAGTCCCAAATCGTTCAAGCACCTCAAAATTTGTTATGGCCGCTTTTCCACCGCTATTAACCACAGCCATTTTTTTTCTATTTCTTCTACTTCTTCCAATCGGAGCGTCGATTTGAAATGAATTTTTTCCCGGACTTCCCCAAATGAGCGCTGTGTAAGTCCGTCGAATAAGTCGACTAGCAAATTGATGGACTAAACTCTGATGGGCTTCATCAGTTTTAGCAACCACAATTAAACCTGTAGTATCCTTATCCAAACGATGTACAATTCCTGGGCGCTTTACGCCACCTATACCTGATAGGCTATTTCCACAGTGCGCTAACAAGGCATTAACCAATGTACCTGTCAAAGCGCCTGGTGCCGGATGCACAACCATATTAGCAGGTTTATCAACGACCAATAAGCTATTGTCTTCATAGATGATAGTTAGATCTATCTTTTCTGGGATTGGAGTTGGTTGCACTGCCTCTGGAATAACAACACTATATTTTTGAAGATGTTTGACGATTACGGAAGGGTCTCGTATTGTCTGACCGTTTTGCATCACATAACCGTCTAGTATGAGTTGTTTTAGCCTCGTTCTCGATAAAGTAGGAAGTTCGTTATTTGAGTCTATTTTTTTTGCAAGCCAACGATCAAGTCTAGGTGGTGTAATTTTTAGTAAATCTTCTTCTACTATAAGTTCTAATTTTTCGCTGTTGATAGTATCCATGGATGATAAAATAAACCAAAATTACGAAGAGCTAAATAGGGATGGCTCCAAATCACTTCGATTTATGAAAATACTAGTTGTGGTAATGGGGGTAATGATTATTGCCGGGTTAATAATCGTCATATTCACCATATTTCAACGGATAACTTCAAAAACAAGTTTTTCGTCTAACGCGCCATATTCCTTGACGGAAGAGATCCCAGAAAGTTTTAAGTTAAAAGGTGTTATGATGGGAGGTAGTAAAATAGGGGTGCAGTTCCAGGATGGTAAGGGTGAAAATTTCATAATTTTTTATAATGTAGATGACGGTAAACAAATTGGGCGTCTTACATTCAGCTTTTCTAAATGATTGGTCAGCCTAATTTGGACGAAGATATTATAAACTTTGCTAGCGACAACACATCTGGGGTCGATTTGGAAATCTTTTCAGTTGTAGAACAGGCTGCCAAGTCGTCGGCAATGCCATATGGAGATGATATTTTTACATCGAAATTACAAACCATAGCGAACGAGATCTTTGAAAAACGAGTTTCTATATTTCCAGTTGCAACAGGATCTGCCGCGAACGCGCTGGCACTTTCAGTAGTCTGTCCTCCATATGGGTCAGTATACTGTCATAGAGAATCTCATTTAGAGGAAGATGAGTGTGCTGCACCCGAGTTCTATATAGGCGGCGGCAAATTATCCTTATTATCAGGAGAAAAGGCAAAATTTTCGGCAGAAAATTTAAAAGCTAAGTTGGAAGTTAAGTCACCGGCTCCCCCCATTCATCATTCGCCTGCGGCTGCAGTGAGCATAACCCAAGCTACGGAGGTAGGATCAGTTTACTCGATAGATGAAATTGCTGCTATTTCTGATGTAGCAAGATATCATAAATTATCGTTGCACATGGATGGAGCCAGGTTAGCTAATGCGATCATTTCGTTAGGTGTAACGCCAGCGGAGGCCACGTGGAAGTCCGGCATTGACGTTCTATCATTAGGAGCAACCAAGAACGGCGCGTTTGCTGCTGAGGCAGTTATTTTTTTCGACCCTGAAAAATCCGCTGATTTTGAATTTAGAAGAAAAAGAGGTGGTCATCTTTTCTCAAAACATAGATTTTTATCTTCGCAACTTCTGCCTTACCTGGAAGAAAACAAGTGGTTAAGACTAGCTGAAAACGCTAATTTAAGAGCTCAGCAGCTGGGAAAAGGACTCCAAGAATTATCACAGTTTAACATTTTACACGAAGTAGAGACGAATATGGTTTTCGTTAGAATGCCGGCATCACTTGTGAAGGGCTTCAAGGAGAAGAATTGTCTATTTTATACATGGGGAGAAGATGAACGATATATTTTTGGACGCCTTGTCACTAGTTTTAACACAACGGAGAGGGAAGTTGATAGGTTTTTGGGAATTGCGTCGCAACTGGCGATCTAATATTTTGTAAAAAGACACAGGCGCGTGTTCGATATACGTATTAACTTTATTTATCCACTGGCGGCGTTTTCAAATCTTTTTGTAGATCAATTATAAACTTTGGTATTGGCAAATGACTTTTAATTTACCGAATGAAATGTTCGATGCAAAAGCTGATGTTCCGCTTAATGGTATTAGAGTGCTAGATTTATCGCGGCTAGTCTCAGGTAATATGGTTACCCACTTATTAGCTGATTATGGAGCTGATGTGGTAAAAATAGAAAGGCCAGGGGTTGGTGACGATCTCCGCAACTGGAAGACGGATGGTGTTAGCACACACTGGAAAGTTTATTGTCGTAACAAAAAAAGTATAAGCCTAGATCTAAGAAAATCACTTGGTAAAGAGTTGCTGTTGAAATTAGTCAAGACAGCCGACGTTTTAGTTGAAAACTTTAAACCCGGTACCTTGGAGAAGTGGGGTATAGGACCTGAGACATTATTTGAACACAATTCGAAATTAGTAATTGTCAGAATTTCAGGCTGGGGGCAAACGGGGCCTTGGAGTCATAAGCCAGGTTTTGGAAGTCTCGTTGAAGCAATGTCAGGATTTGCGTCGATGAATGGTTTTGACGATCGACCTCCCGTTCTTCCACCACTTGCGTTGGCTGATATGATCGCCGGGCTCTATGGAGCATTTTCGATAATGGTTGCGGTTAGGGAAATTGAACAAAAAAAAGGCGCTGGTCAGATCATTGATCTTTCACTATTTGAGCCTATCCTTTCAGTGTTGGGGCCAATTGCAGCAATCCATTCTATTTCGGGAGCAATACCAAGAAGGACGGGGAGCTTATCCGAAACAACCTCACCGCGGAACGTGTATGAGTGCAAAGACGGAAAATTCGTAGCGCTCTCTGCGTCTATGCAGGCTATGTCGGAACGACTAATGAAAACGATTGGTAAGCCTGAGTTAATAGAGGATCCTAGGTTTAAAACAAATACAGACAGAGTAAAAAATAATCATTTGCTGGATCCAATTGTTGCAAGCTTTATGAAATCTCACACGCAAGAAGAGTGTTTGGAAATTTTTGAAGAAGCCGATGTAACGGTGGGTGCTGTGGCTGATATAGAACAATTGTCGTCTCACCCATATATCATCGAGCGAGGATCACTCGTAAACTTGCCTGACAGAGATGTTGAGTTAGGCGTACTTCCAGCTCATGCCGCTATACCAAGATTGTCGGAAACACCAGCGAAAATGAGAAGTGAGGCACCAGATATTGGTGAAAATAATGAAGAAATATTTCGGGAAATTGGGCTTTCAAAATCTGATTTGAAAACCCTTGAAGAGCAAGGAGTGATTTGATGCAAGATAAGGATAAGCCTTTATGGCGGTCGATGCTTTACGTGCCGGCAACTAGTGAGAAATTTATTGAAAAGGCTCATGAACGGGGTGCCGATGCAATTAAAATAGATCTCGAAGATGCCGTTGCACCCAAGGAAAAGGATACAGCGAGAAAATTAGTGAAAGATGCCGCGCAACTAGTAGCTAGAGGGTCGGCAGATGTTTTAGTAAGAATCAATAGACCATTACGTATGGCGGTTGCCGATATTGAAGCATCGATTTGGCCCGAGGTTTGTGGGTTGGTCTTGCCAAAGGTTGATTCTGCAGATCAAATTAATTTTCTATGTGAAATTATTACCGAGCTTGAGGAGGAAAGAGGCCTGGATATTGGTCATACAAAACTCATGGTGCTGATAGAGACACCTCGTGGGTATTCCAACGTAAGGTCTATAGCTAGTTCATCAAAAAGATTATCTGCAATCGCACTAGGACAGGAGGATTTCTCCGCTGAAATGGGCATGCTAGAGCCTGAGGGTATGTCGTTATTGAGCTATTACCAAACGGTCCAAGTTGCAGCAAGGGAGGCAGGAATACTTCCCATTGGTTATCCAGGCTCCATAGCAGAATTTACAGATTTAGACCTGTTTAGATCCAATGCAATGGTTGCGCGCCGGTTGGGGTTCGATGGTGGCGCTTGCATACACCCTAGGCAAGTTCCAATACTAAATGAGGCATTCACCCCAACGGAGACTGAAATCAATCGCGCGGAGGCCATGGTGAAAGTATACGACGAGGCAATGGCCGCAGGGGACGGTGCGATTGCTTTTGAGGGTAAAATGATCGATGTGCCTGTGGTCGCTCGTGCCCAAAGGGTCTTAGATATTCGTGATAAAATACGAGCAAAAAAGAACGCAGGCGTTTAAAAGCTTGCTGCAGAACTTAAAAGAAATAGCTTGGTAAATCCTGGAGACGAGTAATGCCTTCTTATCAATATATCTATGTCATGAATGGTCTTTCAAAAACCTTTGCCGGGGGAAGAGAGATTTTAAAGAACATTAATCTTTCTTTTTTCCCAGGAGCAAAAATAGGTGTCTTGGGGACCAATGGAGCAGGCAAGTCCACGTTGCTCAAGATCATGGCAGGCATCGACACCCGATTTGTTGGAGAGGCCTGGGCTGCCGAAGGAGTAAAAGTGGGATATTTACCTCAGGAACCAGAGTTAGAAGCCGGAAAAACTGTCCAGGAATTGGTCATGGAGGGTATGTCGGAAACGAAGATGATTTTGGATAGATTCAATGAAGTCAGTGCCAAATTTGCAGAAGAAATGACCGATGAGGAGATGACTACGCTTCTAGCAGAGCAGGCGGAACTACAAGAAAAAATTGATGCTGCTAACGCTTGGGATCTGGATAGACATGTGGAAATAGCAATGGACGCGTTGCGTTTACCTCCAAGTGATACAGATGTAGGGCCTTTGTCAGGCGGGGAAAAACGCCGTGTTGCCTTATGCAGATTATTGCTATCTGCCCCAGACCTTTTATTACTTGATGAGCCAACAAATCACCTTGACGCTGAATCTGTAGCCTGGCTGCAACGATTTCTTCACGATTTTCCGGGAACCGTTGTTACGGTAACGCATGATCGGTATTTTTTAGATGAAGTTGCAGGGTGGATACTAGAACTCGATAGAGGGCAAGGAATTCCATTTGAGGGAAATTACTCAGGTTGGTTAGAACAAAAACAAAAACGTCTTCAGCAGGAGGGTAAGCAGGACGCAGCCAGGCAGAGGTCGTTGGCTAATGAATTAGAGTGGGTCAGAGCTTCGCCAAGAGGGCGCCAAGCAAAGAGCAAGGCTCGCTTGACCGCCTATGAAGATCTTCTAAACCAAAACCAGGAAAAAGTAGTAGATAACGCCAAAATAATAATTCCACCAGGACCGCGTCTTGGAGATTTAGTCATCGAATCACTTAACCTTGTGAAGGGGTTTTCAGAAAGGCTTCTTGTAGATGATTTGTCTTTCAAATTACCACCTGGAGGCATCGTGGGTGTCATAGGTCCGAATGGAGCAGGGAAAACAACACTGTTTCGAATGATAACGGGACAAGACAGTCCTGATTCCGGCGCAATCAATATAGGTGAAACAGTAAAACTTGGATATGTAGATCAATCAAGAGATGACTTAAATCCGAATTCAACAGTTTGGGAAGAAATTTCGGATGGGCTCGATGAAATCGAACTAGGCAAGCGGAAAATGCAGAGCCGGGCATACTGCGGAATGTTTAATTTTAGAGGGGCGGATCAGCAGAAAAAAGTTGGACAGTTGTCTGGTGGTGAAAGAAACCGTGTTCATCTTGCAAAAATGCTTAAGTCGGGGGCAAATCTTATATTATTAGATGAACCGACAAATGATTTGGATGTAGATACATTAAGAGCTTTGGAAGAAGCGCTCCTTGAATTTGCTGGATGTGCCGTGGTCATCAGCCATGACCGCTGGTTTCTAGATAAGATTGCCACCCATATTTTGGCATTTGAGGGTAACAGTAATATTGAATGGTTCGAGGGTAACTATCAAGCTTACGAAGAGGACAGACGCAGACGAATCGGTAGCGATGCGGACCAGCCGCATCGTATAAAATATAAGCCAATCATTCGAGCTTAATTAGGCATTAGGGGGCACTTCGGATTTTTTTGATTTGAACTTTCATTGCCGCCAAAAGTGACTCAAAACTCCCGTTATTGCGCTTTATCACCGCGGAATATTCGTTTCTTTGGGTAATGGCCATGCTAATTCGAGCTATTACTACGTCCACTATCTTGAAAGTATTTCCTTTTGGAATCAATCGCCAGACGATGTTAACATTGGCCTTTGGGTTCTTTGGATCAGCAAGTTGTGATTCTACGAAAATAAATTTCCGTTTTCCAAGTTTATGACCCGAAACTATAATTTTTTGCTGTGAATAATCTATAAAACGCTTTGAATATGTCAGCTCAACTAAATTTTTAAAAAGCCTCAGATATTCTTTTTGTTGATCAGGGCTTGCAGTTTTCCAAGGGCGCCCTACAACAAATTTCGCAATCCATGGTAAATCAAACCCTCTTTCTACCAGTTTCATGAATTTCTGTTGGCGTGTTGTATTATCTAGCGATCTGTTTTGATTTAATTCAGCAACTTGGCTGCTTAAGGAGTTGATGAAATCCTCGGCATGCTTCCCTAATTCGGTGTTTTTTGCATGAGCGGCATTAATAACGATGAGGAGCCCGAAGATCGCACCAATGAACTTTTTCATAATTCTCACTCAGTAATTGTCTAGTACGGAAATAATTACCTAATAACTATCTTTAATCTAGAAGTTTAAGGAATTGATTGTCAAAAGCATCTATCGTTTCCGTTGTTTCTGGACTGTTTTCTATCTTGCCGTTGTTTATAGACGCGTTACGGCGTTGGCTATAAATTGTTTTAACTCGTGTATAGTAATCGATCGAATTTTCCCTCAACTCGTCAATTTGTTTTGAATATTTTGCTCTAAAAGTAAGGGCTTCGAATGCTCCCCTTGTGCCACTAAACACCGTCCTGCTACTTTCGGTGCCTAAGTAGTTTAACGGGTTGAGGAAAACGTCTACCGCTCGGCCAATACTATCTCTCAGATTGGTGGGTCCAAGGAGCGGTAGTACCAGGTACGGCCCTGACTGAAAACCATATGAACCCAGTGTCTGACCAAAATCTTCACTCTGAAAATTTAAGCCATACTTAGCCTTTAAGTCTACGTGCCCCAGATAGAATGATTGCAAAAGGAAGTATTTTAAGGTTGTTTCTGCTTGGTTGAAATTTCCTTGCAAAAGATTGTTAGCAAGAGCATTTGGTGTTTCCAGCCATTGCAAAAAGTTATCTATATCATTTTGTAGTAATTTCGGTGTGATTCGTCGATAGAACAAAGATACTGGCCGAAGAAGCGCTTGGTCCACAGTATCGTTAGCACTAAAGACTTTACGGTTTATCAGTTCAAGAGGATCGGCATGAAACTCTAGACTTGTCGTATTGCATGAAGTTAACGAAATACTGCCCAATAAAATACAGCAACGAAGGAATTTTTTATACATTATCGACAATCTTGATTAATCTCAGCAGTATCAAAGTATCGTGTATTATTAGACCCAAAGCTTTTCTCAGTTCAAATATTTATCGGATAACCAGTGGCTGAATTCCGAGACCTATCCGCATTTTAGGACAATTTGGTTGCATTAAGCAGGCTACTATACTCATGTTCGTTTTATACCAAAAAATTGGCGTCCAAGAAAAATAAATAATACTCAAGTTCAGGATTAATAGCTCTGATGGGCTTCACTTCTTTAAATAAATGTTACGGTATAGGGGTTTCGATATGATAGGAAGAAAATATACTGGTATTTGAATAACCGCTAAAAATAACCAGAGATTTTCATAAAACGCTCCACTAGCGACGGGTAATAGTAGTGCTAGATTCCTGCTTCCACCGGCGAGGGCAATTGTACCTGAAGTTGATCTATCAAATTTACAAAACACAATGGCACAGATTAGTTGTGCTAAAATGCAAACTAAAGTTGCAGCCAGAAAAAATGTCAACACTCTCGACGGGTCGGTTGGCCAGACATTGTGGATGCCACCCATTATTGTCACAGCGAAAAATGCCATTAAAATTACAATTAGACCACCCGCTGCAGGGTCGATCCTTCTAGCCATCTGTTTCCCTAAGAACTTTCGAAGAACCTGTGCTCCCAATGTGCAAAGGCACACAATTATCATCAACTTAGCCGATATAGATATGGGATCAATGTTGATACTGTTATCAGTTAGTAGCGCCAATAATATTGGAAGGGTTAGTGTAAATGCCAGCGTTGCTAGTAATAAAATTAAAAGCGCTGCCGTCCCATTTAAGCCGATCAATAAAGCAAGACCCGGCATCGAAACTAGCGGCGGGCAGCTTCCCCACGCCACAAGGATAGCTTTAAGTTCTGAGGGAATATTTATGAGTATTGTCGCAAGAAAAATCAGCAATGGAATTATAATTAATATGAAAAACGTTCCGCAAAATAATAGTCGTATATTTTTAAAGGCAATCAATATTTCGTCGGGATCTAGCCGAAATATTGAAACGGTCAACATCAGGATGACGGTTGTTTCAGCGAAGGCTTTTGTAAGAATAGTAAGGTTGGGAAATAATAACCCTATTATGACACCAGATGGCATTAACCATGTACCATAATGGCCGATTCTGCTGAAGAGTTTTAAAAAGTGCGTCAAGTGGTACCTGCAAAAATATCATCTAAATTTCTTGGACGGTTTGATTTTATGTTTCCCCTCGGCTGATTTTTTTAAAATCAGCCTTGTTCAGTTCATAAATTAAATTGGAATGATCTTGAGTAAATCCGAGTTTTTCATAAAATTTGCGTGCCTCATTATAAGATCGAACCTCTAGGTCTATTCGAGCGCAATCATTTTTTTTCGCCTCCTTTGCTAGGTAGCTCAGGAGGTGGCGTCCCACACCACTGCGCCGACTAGACCTTGACACTATTATATCGTGTAGGTTCAGAACTTTACGTCCGGCCCAACTACTGTAGGTAAACAAATACACAGCTACACCAACGGTCTTGCCAGCGTCATGAGCTAAAATTGCGTGAAACTTTGGATTCGAACCAAAGCCATCACGGCGGATATCTGCGGGAGTGGCTTGCACCTTTTCTCTAACACCAAGATAGTCGGCAAGCTCTGATATAAAAGCGTAAATAGTATCACAATCTTCTATGGTTCCTCGTCTTACCCGTATATTCATGAATGCACATTCTTCATAAAGTTATTTAATAAGTTCTGCTGTGAGAGCATAAACAGTAATTGTTAGCGGTGTTTCATTGAATTCAGTTGAAATTTAATAATCGAATTATTCAAAAGTTATATTTTGGACTCTTATAGTATGAATTTTTCAACGACTCATATACTAACAAATAGGATACATAAATTTTAAAAAATTTACTAACAGGCTGGGATGATCTCATAGATGCCAAGCTTAAACGTCGGTGATGAATCAAATTCTAAGAATGCTGGCATTTCGTCTAACGTCGGATATTTGCAAGGATTGAATTCAAAACAATTAGAAGCTGTGGAGGCAGTTGACGGTGCCGTACTAGTCCTAGCAGGTGCAGGCACTGGAAAAACACGAGTTTTAACAGCAAGGCTTGCCCATCTTATTGCCCAAAAAGTAGCCATGCCGTGGTCAATATTAGCAGTAACATTTACGAATAAAGCTGCAAGGGAGATGCGTGACAGGGTCACAAACATTATTGGTCCGATGGCGGAACAAGTATGGCTAGGTACTTTTCACTCTTTGGGAGCGCGTATACTGAGACGACACGCGGAGCTTGTAAACCTGAAACCTAATTTTACAATTCTAGACACGGATGATCAGATCAGGCTCATTAAGCAAATAATGCAGGCTGAGAATTTAGATGAAAAAAAATGGCCGCCAAGAGTTTTATCTGGAGTTATTCAGAGATGGAAAGACCGGGGGCTTACGCCAGAAAAAGTAAGTGATGATGAGGCAAAACAGTACGCGGATGTGAAATTAGCAGAAATTTATAGTCAGTATCAGGACCGGCTTTCTGTTCTTAATGCAGCGGACTTTGGAGATTTATTGTTGCACTGCCTGACTATTTTTCAACAAAACCCTGATGTTTTAAGGGAGTACCAGAGACGCCTAACCCACTTGCTAGTTGATGAATATCAAGATACAAATGTAGCTCAATACCTATGGTTACGTTTTTTGGCACAAGGTAGACAAAATATCTGCTGTGTAGGTGACGATGATCAATCAATATATGGCTGGCGCGGTGCTGAGGTTGGTAATATTCTTCGTTTTGAGAACGATTTTCCTGGATCTAAAGTTATCCGTCTTGAGCAAAATTACAGATCGACCTCGAGAGTTTTAACGGCAGCATCAGGATTGATAGCGCATAACGAAGATCGATTAGGAAAAACCCTTTGGACCGACGGAAATGATGGCGATAAAATTATCGTCAGAGGTGTATGGGATGGAGAATCAGAGGCGCGAACAGTTGGTGATCAGGTTGAGACATATCAACGAAAAGGTGTCTCACTTAACGAGATGGCCATACTAGTTAGGGCCAGTTTCCAAACAAGAGAATTTGAAGAAAGATTTCTAACGCTTGGTGTCCCTTACCAGGTCATAGGAGGGGCTAGATTTTATGAGCGAATGGAAATTCGTGATGCTATAGCCTACTTGCGTGTGATATATCAGCCGGACGATGATTTAGCGTTAGAGCGAATACTCAATAAGCCGAAACGTGGTATTGGTCTTGCTTCGCTCCAATCAATCCACCATCTTGCTCGACTGGAATCTATATCCCTTTGGCTGGCAATTGCCAAAATAATTGACACTGATGAATTAAGGCCTGCAGCTCGGAAAAGTCTAGCTAAGTTAATTGATGATTTCACCAGGTGGCGTTCAATGCTTGATCATAGTGATCACATAGAACTTGCTGGTATTGTTCTTGATGAATCTGGCTATACGGAGATGTTATTAAAAGATAAATCGCCCGAAGCACCAGGTCGACTGGAAAATTTGAAAGAACTTGTAAGTGCTCTAGAAGAATTTGATGGGCTAGGTCAATTTCTAGAGCATATTAGCCTTGTGATGGAAAATGCCGAGGATGATACGACGGAGCAAATAAGTTTGATGACACTTCATGCTGCTAAAGGTCTTGAATTTGACAAAATATTTCTTCCTGGTTGGGAGGAAGGCGTTTTTCCAAACCAAAGATCATTGGATGAGAGTGGTGCTAAGGGTTTAGAGGAAGAAAGAAGATTAGCTTATGTTGGTTTAACCCGCGCACGAGAAACAGTAGAGATAAGTTTTGCGGCAAACCGAAGGGTTTATGGTAATTGGCAGAGCTCTATCCCGTCGCGATTTATATCGGAAATTCCCGAAAGTGAAATAGAGCAATTTGACGAAATGGGTTTATCGAGTGACTTTTTTGGTGGAACAGTTCAATCAGAGGCTTGGGGCCAGGACAACTTCTTAGGTCAAACGCGATTTCAAAGTGCGGAGAAACGTCAGCGACTAAATGTAAAGAGTGTAAATCCCCGTGACATCCAGGTTGCGCTAGAGGATAGATCTAGTGCCGACGTTACTATCGATGAAACTTTTTTTGCGCCAGGCGACCGGGTGTTTCATCAAAAATTTGGAATGGGTACTGTTAAACGCTCAGACGGTGACAAACTAGAAATTGCTTTTGATAAAGCCGGCGAGAAAAAAGTTATTTCAAGGTTTGTTAAGCAGCTATGAACAAGCGCTTGCAAATCAATATTAAAGTGCTTCAAAAAGATATAAACATTGTCTCTGCAAGATTAGAATCTTGTACCGACGCGCTTTCAACATTTGAATTGAGTGGGACAGAATTTTGGGAAATTAACGGGATTACAAAAACAACTTCTGATGAGGATGAAGTAAACGCCGTTGTAAAAGAATTGGTGCAAAAACTTAATCTTCAACCCACAGATTTCAGTATTGAAATGTTACCAGATCGAGATTGGTTAGCCCAAAATAGAATGTCATTTCCCCGTTTATATTACGGCCGATTTTTAATACACGGCTCGCATAATAGGCCAAAAACCGCAAATGGATTTTTAAATATAGAGTTAGAGGCAGGTAGAGCCTTTGGGTCGGGGAGTCACGAGAGCACAGCAGGTTGCTTGTTCTCGCTCTTACATTTATTTAAAATCATTTCACCTAAAAGGATTATGGATCTTGGTTGCGGGTCAGGAATTCTCTCATTAGCTTCTGTAAAACTTTGGCCTTTGGCGAAGACCCTAGCACTGGACATAGACTATGACGCGGTCAAAACAACTTTGGAAAACATCCAGGTTAACAAGGTATGGCGGCAGATTAGATGCAAACACAGCAATGGATTTCCTAGGGCTCGGCCCGGAACGAGTAAGAAATATGATCTTATAGTGGCAAATATTTTGGCGAAGCCGCTTGTTGCTTTGGCGCCTCACTCTTCTAATTTCTTGCGGAGTGGAGGTCATATAGTTTTGAGTGGTCTTTTGAGAACCCAAGAGAGAGAGATTTTAGCAGTATATAATTCTCTTGGATTTAGACTAGTATCAAGAAAGAGATTGAAGGAGTGGACTACTTTCATTCTCAAATATAAGAGGACTTAAATTATCGTGTCCCTAATTAAAAGAGTGATATCTCAATACGATTGAGAAAAGGTAAAAGGTTGGATGTTGAGGGAAAAACAAACTTACGCTTTGAAAAATCAAAAGCTGTCATTAGATGAGTTATCAGACGAACTAAATGATCTTCTGAAATCAAATAATATCTCAAAGTCTCTTTCCGATATTTTTTCTATCATCGATGGGGTAAATGCGTCAGCTTTGCCTCAAACTGATACTAGTTGGATGTCGATGGTCTTACATCCCATGCCCTCCAAATTGGGGAAAAAGCTCAGTGCAATGCGAAAGAACAGATTTCTGAGTTCTATCAAAAACACCACTGCCTCAAGTGAGGAGCGACTGGTTTCACTTCGAAACATGATGACAAAGCAAAATTTGCAGGGTTATTTAATCCCGAGGGCTGATGAATATCAGAGTGAATACTTACCAAAGTCTTCGCAGCGCCTCGCGTGGCTAACTGGCTTTGATGGTTCAGCTGGCTTCGCGATTGTACTAAAACAACGGGCAGCAATCTTTACGGATGGACGCTATACACTTCAGATAAGAGACCAGGTAGATGAGAAACATTTTGAAATATATAATACGGCAGAAATGCTACCTCTAGACTGGTTAGAATCCAATTTGAGTAAAAATGATTGTATTGGTTTTGATCCCTGGCTTCACACGTGTGATGAAGTAATAAAAATTTCTACTGTACTCGCATCAAAAGATGCCGAAGCAATAAAGTTGTCTAAGAATTTGATCGATGAAATTTGGTTGGATAGACCTCCCGTTCCGTTAGGGCCCATTACTCCTCATCCTGAAATTTATGCAGGGGAAGCAGTTGCATCTAAATTTGACACTATTATCGCTGAAATGATGAAGAATGAGGAGGACGTAGTAATAATATCGTCGCCAGAGTCGATTGCTTGGTTGTTGAACATAAGAGGTTCCGATGTTGCACGAACACCGTTGCCCTTGTCTTTTTTGATGTTGAATAAAAAGGGCCATGCAAAGCTATTTGTAGACCAAAGAAAAATTGTTGTCGAAACACGAAATCATCTTGGAAATGCAGTGTCAATTTTACCAATTAAGGAGTTTGGCTCCGAGCTAAACTCCTTGGCGTGTAGCAGTAAAAAAATACGCTTAGACCCAAAGACGTGCCCGGCTTGGGTCGCAGAGAAATTCGATTCCTCATCTATAAGTATAGTCCACGGAGATGATCCAACACTGATACCAAAAGCAAAGAAAAACAAGGTGGAACTGGCGGGGACGCGTGCTGCTCATATCCGCGATGGGGCCGCTTTTGTTAGGTTTCTAAATTGGTTCTCGCTTAATTCAAAACAAGGGCAATTGGATGAAATGAATGCGGCTACAAAATTGCAAAATTTCCGCGAAAAAGATCCACTCTTCAAGGACCTTAGTTTCGATACGATTTCAGGTTCTGGCCCTAACGGTGCGATAGTGCATTATCGTGTAACGGAAGAGTCAAATAGGACTATTGAGTTGGGAGATTTGTACCTCGTTGACTCTGGCGCTCAATATTTAGATGGGACTACGGATATCACCAGAACGATAGCAGTAGGTGATCCTGGTGACGAAGCAAAAAATTATTTTACGCGAGTTCTGAAGGGTCACATCGCGATAGCATCAAGCAAATTCCCCGTTGGCACAAGCGGGTCACAGTTGGATGCGCTCGCTAGGGCACCTCTCTGGGCTATTGGTGCAGATTACGATCATGGAACTGGTCACGGTGTTGGTTCATATCTAGGGGTACATGAGGGACCACAACGTATATCGAAACTACCTAACTCAGTGTCGTTGCAACCTGGCATGATAGTTTCCAATGAGCCGGGCTATTATAAATCGGGCGCGTACGGCATCAGATTGGAAAATCTCTTGGTGGTTCAGTCTGAAATAATTCCCAATTCAGAACGCGCAATGCTAAGTTTTGAGACCATAACATTGGCTCCGTTCGACAGGAGCATGATCCTTAACGAATTACTGGAGGATCATGAAAAAAGTTGGCTGAATAATTATCATGCATGGGTTCGTAAAGAGTTACTGCCTTTATTAAATACTAACGATGGTGCATGGTTAATAGATGCTACCGAACCATTTTAGCCAGATTAGTTATGTACTGGAACATTTAATGACTTATGAAACTATTAAATACGCTGTAAATGATGGGGTGGCCAGAATTGAATTTAACAGACCAGACGCCGGTAACTCTATAAATAGAAAATTTGCCCACGAATTTATGGATGTTGCCATAAAGTCGACCACTGATTCGAGTGTTAGATGCATTGTGATAGGG
>NZGS01000096.1 GCA_002690995.1 Rhodospirillaceae bacterium | reverse complement strand
TTAATTTCATTTAAAATAATTTCTGT
Source organism: Rhodospirillaceae bacterium (assembly GCA_002690995.1). Taxonomy (GTDB): domain Bacteria; phylum Pseudomonadota; class Alphaproteobacteria; order Thalassobaculales; family Thalassobaculaceae. Next base: position 18,151 of record NZGS01000096.1, on the reverse strand, counting down.
AAATTTAGAGAGATCTTTTTGTAGAAATCCAGGCCAATTTTTTGAAAGTTGTTTTAAAAGCTTTGATTTTACAATAGCCAATTTAAATATTCTTAGTTTTAATTATCATCTTCTTCCTGCAGTTGAGGAAAATCAGTCGAAAAAGTCGCCAACTTTATATCGATCTTAAAAATACGAAAGAGAACGTTCTCAAAATTGAAGAACAGCTTACAGAGTTGCAAAAAAGAATTGACACACTACCCCAGGCTGAAAATGTTGCTTCGGAATTAAGAATACTCCGAGGCCTTATGAAACAAGTAACAGAAAAGGTTAGTGAAACCCAGACCAACAAAAATATTGCTCTAGAAATGGAACCTGATGACAAGGAAGTGAACCAAAAAGTATCGAACAAAGCTCGACCACGTGAACCTTTTCTAAATTATGACGACGCAGAGATACTCACTTTTTTAGATAGGGCAGTTAGAGAAGACCGCGTTCAGCTCTATATACAACCCACGGTGCGCTTGCCTCAAAGAATTCCTGCGTTTTATGAGTGCTTTTCCCGAATTACTGACAATGAAGGAAATATTATCAGACCCGAGCAGTATCTTCCTGTATCAGACGCTGCCGGTCTCACAGCAGCTTTGGACAATCTTTTATTATTCCGATGTATACAGCTCGTTCGACAGACACGACGAGAGCAGCCTAACATTTTATTCTTCTGTAATATTTCAAATAAGACACTTACGGATATTGAATTTTTTACTGACTTTATAGATTTCATGGCGAATAACACACAATTAGCCTCCAGTCTTGTTTTTGAATTCAGTCAACAAACCATCGAAGACAGTACATTTGAAATACAAACAAATTTAAAAAGATTGGCCGGTTTAGGCTTTCGACTAGCAGTTGATCAACTGAAAGACTTGAACTTTGATCTTTCGGCGCTATCCAGTAAAGGCTTTAAATTCATAAAGATAGACGCCCATCTTCTGCATGAAGTTGCAAAAGGTGAGAACGCCCTGATAAACATGAATTCCTTAAAAGGGGCCATGGACCGACAAGCTATGGACTTAATCGTTGAAAAAATAGAGACGGAAGAGATGCTTGTTGAACTGTTGGATCTCAAGATCGACTTCGGCCAGGGCTACTTATTTGGAGAACCAAAAGCAGTAAAAAAGTAAATCTATGGCAATTCAAGAATTACAATCAATAGAAGAAATTTCAGATATTTTTGAGGTTTTCATTTTCGATATTTGGGGAACTATCTATGACGGACAAGCATTATTTCCAGGTGTCAAAAACGTATTACGAAGCCTCCGTCAAAAAGGTAAATGCATAATATTTCTTTCCAATTCTCCCCAGGTAGAAAGTGTGGTGTACGAGAGGTTAAGTGCACTAGGAATCGACAGAGGGCTATTTGATGAGGTGGTTACATCAGGCGGAGAGGCGAAACGGCAGCTTTCTACCGGGCGCCAGTCGAAAAAAATACAATTCGATGGGCCAGTCTACCTAACCGGCCCTAACCGCTATCCAAACATAATCCCTGAAAAAAACTTTCTAATCGAGACGGCTCTTGATAAATCTAAATGGATCCTAAATGCTGGCCCTGACAAAGCTGAGGAAAAGCTAGATGATTACATTAAAATCCTTCAAAGAGCAAAATCACTTAATATTCCCATGCTGTGTACAAATCCCGATAAAATGGTAGCGCATGGTAATACAACACACATGTGTGCCGGTTATTTAGCCGCCTATTATTCATCTATCGGTGGGGTGGTCTCGTATATAGGGAAACCCTACCCTGCCGTTTTTGAGCGTTGTAAATCGCTGAGCGGCGAAATGGACACCTCTAGATATCTAATGATCGGTGATAATTTAGAAACAGATATACGCGGCGCCAATTCTATTAAATTTAGCTCACTACTTCTTGGAACTGGAGTTCATAAAATTACAGATAAATCTGGATGCAACCTTGACCTTAGCGCCATCCGATCCTTTCAAAATAAGCTTTCATCATTTGCTGATTACGCTATGACAAGTCTAAGATAACCAACAATTTAAGCGTTACGAAAAACCATCGCTACCTTGACGTTGATTGAAGAGTGGCGTATATCCTCTTCCTACTCTTTTGAGTATTGAATGACTAATCAAAAAGGGAGATGGTTCCGTGGCTCGTCGATGTTCCATAACCGGCAAGGGCGTGATGACAGGCAATAACGTCAGCCATGCTAATAATAAAAATAAAAGACGGTTTATACCGAACCTCCAGAAGATTTCGTTCATTAGCGAAACCCTTGGTGAAACAGTGAGCTTGAAAGTAGCGGCGTCTACGATCAGAACTATCGAATATAAAGGCGGTTTGGACTCGTATCTCAAAAATACGAAGAATGCGAAATTGGCACCAGATGCAAGGACTTTAAAGCGCAGAATAGAAAAGGCAGAACAATCAGCTTCTGAGTAAAACTGTCTCTTGGCGGGCTGCTACTTCGCCAGCAACTAATAGTGTGCCGCGTCAATTAGAGTCCTCGGCATTCTTAATAGCCTTATCAAAACCAAACTATTGATAAAAAGACAAACACCTATAAGTTGATGAGCTACGGCTAGGTTATGGGGCACTCCATTGGTAAGAGCTAGAACTCCAAGACTGAACTGCAGAATAACTAAGGCTGAAAGACTATAAGCCGCTGCTCTTGTAGGAGCAGTGAGATTTAACTTCAGACACCTGAACAGCAACCACGCAATTGCAAGTGCAGTAGCTGTTCCTAATAACCTGTGATTAAACTGCACCGCTGCAGGATTTTCAAAAATATTTCGCCATATCACCTCCATAGCGAGATAATCCTCTGGAACAATCTTTCCGCCCATCAACGGAAACATGTTGTAAATAAGTCCAGCGTCTAAACCCGCGACCAAAGCACCGGCTAAAATTGTAATCAAAATCAGTCCACAGACCAATTTAGCATGGCGTACTACGCTATTTGCTGTCGAGAATTCAACACCAACAACTAGGTCCATAAATGTCCAGACTAGCACCCCTAAAATAATGAACGCCATTCCAAGGTGGGTAGCTAATCTATATTGACTTACAGAAGGTTCTCCAGACAATCCGCTTTTCACCATCCACCAACCAATAACTGCCTGCATGAATCCAAGGATAGTTATAAATAAAATTTTTGGGGCCAATTGTTTTGGAATTTTCCGAGAAATTAAAAAGAACACCAAGGGGACAAAGAAAGCTAACCCAATCAAGCGGCCCCATAACCTGTGAACGTATTCCCACCAAAAGATTTCTTTAAAAGCGGACAAATCCATCCAAGAATTCAATGATATAAATTCTGGTGAGCTTTTATATAAATTAAATACTCTTTGCCATTCTTCATCGTCTAGAGGAGGCAGCCAACCGACCAGCGGCCGCCATTCTACCATTGACAACCCTGAGCCCGTAACTCGCGTAATACCCCCTATCACCACCATCATTATGACCATCATTATAAGAAAGGATATCCAAATTACTAATTCGCGACTGCCTAATTTAACTACCAACTTCTGCTCCATTATGTCATTTCCGAGATATGGTGCTGGATATTAAAAGATTCAACTGAAACCTGAAGACTTTAAGATTATTTCTAAGACAGGCTTTGATCTTCCAAAGCTCAATTGATAATATTCTGATCATAGAATTTTGGATGGTCGCTTTATGAGGATAAGCATAAAATTCATTTCAAACTTAGTAATAGGATTCTGTTTACTTATAACGGGTTGCGCACAACCAGTATCTGACAACGACGGTTTGACAAAATTTTCAGAGTACACTTTCATCACATCTAACCAAACAAGCCTAATATGCGAGTACAGTGGAACCTATACTACTATTAGACGCAGGGGACTACCCCACTTTATAAATCTTTCTATATTAAAGATGCCAATAAAGGTTAAATGTTCTAAGGAAAACTATTGGGATAGAGTAATCGTTTTAACTCCAATAAGAACATTCAATTTGTTAGATAGGCTGGCACTGAGGCAAAACGTCACAGCCCAGAACAGCAATTATAACAGGGCAAGCGTGGGACCGTTATCAGGTTTACCAAGAAAACTACATATTGTACTTCGCAAAAACTCATTTAAAAGCACAGAAGAGCGGGATGTCTACTACGCGGAGGAAGCTAAATTCACTAGAGAAAATTGGGATGCCGTAGCATCAAAGATCAACAAAAATTGCCAAATGAAGAAAAGTAATTACGTAGACACCTCCCTCAATATCGACTATGCCGCCTGCCAGAAAGCTAAAGAGCAAATCCAAAAACTTTTAAGAGACGACTTAACTAGGCTAGAAGTTGAACGACGCGGCTCTGATATACAATAAAATCGTTGCGTCAAGGCTCCGAAAAGCCTAATAAACTCCACGAGAAATTGAAAAAGAGCGGGTTTCCTCAAAAAAAACCCGCTGTTTATCAACTTGCGAGAGAAAAGTTTCAATTTATAAAGGTGTTTTGTGAGGGCACATTCAATGCAAATTGGAATAATTAAAGAAAGGCGATTGGACGAAAAGCGGGTAGCAGCAACGCCTGATACAGTTAAGAAATTTATTGCGATGGGGCTCAAAGTAAACATTGAAAAAGGCGCCGGCATCACAGCAGCAATTACAGACCAGGAATATGAGGAAGCCGGGGCTAGTATCTTGGACGACGCACAGAGAGTGCTGGAGAACGCAGATATCGTCTTGAAAATTAACAAACCAATAGGGCCAAGAGATAAAGATGGCTCAAAGCTTGATGAAGTAAAACTTCTCAAATCTGGATCGATATTGGTAAGCCTCATGGAGCCTTATAAAGATAGAGATTTGATAGACCTAATTGCAAAGCAAAACATAACCTGCTTTGCGCTGGAATTAATTCCCCGAATAACACGAGCCCAAACTATGGATGTTTTATCCTCTCAATCCAACTTAGCCGGTTACAAGGCGGTTATCGAAGCGTCTACAACTTATGGCAAAGCATTTCCGATGATGATGACTGCAGCAGGAACCGTTCCGCCTGCTAAATGTTTAGTAATGGGAGCGGGAGTTGCGGGCCTCCAAGCTATTGCAACCGCTCGCAGGCTGGGTGCTGTTGTATCGGCGAGTGACGTTCGACCAGCCGCAAAAGAAAACGTTGAAAGTTTAGGCGCCAAATTCATTGCTGTAGAAGATGAAGAATTCAAGCAAGCTGAGACAAGTGGGGGCTATGCCAAGGAAATGAGTGATGAGTATAAAAAGAAGCAAACAGAATTAATCGCAGCTACAGTTGCCAAGCAGGATATCATCATCTGCACTGCTTTGATACCTGGGAAGCCAGCTCCGGTTTTATTAACACCAGAGATGGTCGACACTATGAAGCCTGGTTCAGTGATTGTGGACCTTGCCGTAGAGCAAGGAGGAAATTGTCCCCTTTCTGAACCCAATAAGGTGGTCTACCGTAGCGGTGTTCAAATAAATGGTTGCACAAATTTGGCTAGTAGAGTGGCAATCGACGCATCAGCACTTTTCGCGAAAAACCTGCTAAATTTTGTCACACCACTTATTAATAGTTCAGAAAATAAAATAGAAATTAACATTCAAGATGAAATCATCGTAGGTTCGATGATAACGAAAGATGGGAAAGTCGTGCACGATGCGGTTACAACTTCGATGTAATCCAGTCAATCGACATATAGGAAAACTTGAAACATAATTTTCTTATAATTTCATATCCTAATATTGGGGCAGACCTAAGGAACTATCCGAGAGATTGAGTAAAGGGGTTTAAAATGCAAACAGGAAGTGTAGATCCACTTATTTTTGGTATTACAGTATTAGTTTTGGCCTGCTTTGTAGGCTACTACGTCGTTTGGCGTGTCACTCCCGCTTTGCATTCACCTCTTATGAGTGTAACAAATGCTATTTCTTCAGTTATTATAGTAGGAGCATTGATAGCCGCCGGCCCCTCTGAAACGAACTTTGCCCAAATCATGGGTTTTTTCGCGGTGGTTTTAGCTTCAATTAATATTTTTGGCGGCTTCATTGTCACCCAACGCATGTTGTCAATGTTTAAGAAAAAACGCTGATTTAGGATACTAAAATGACCGATAATATTTCAGCCATCCTCTACTTAATTTCCAGCATATTTTTTATACTGGCGCTACGAGGGTTGAGTTCGCCTGACTCTGCGCGTCAAGGGAATCTTTTCGGGATCCTCGGGATGACTATCGCTGTTGGAACTACTCTAGCTCTGCCGACAGTATTAAGTTACGAAGTTATTCTTGCTGGAATTGTTATCGGCGGTGGACTAGGGACATTCATAGCCCGAAAAATAGAAATGACAGCCCTGCCTCAACTAGTTGCGGGGTTCCACAGCCTCGTAGGATTGGCCGCCTGCTTTGTGGCCGCAGCCGCGTTTTTTAGACCTGAAGCCTATGGGATTGGCACTTTTTTAGATATCAACACAGGTAGTTTAATAGAAATGTCGATTGGTTTAGCTATAGGTGCAATAACATTTACAGGTTCAATTATCGCATTTGGGAAACTGCAAGGACTAATAACTGGCGCACCACTGACATTCCCAGGCCAACACTTCCTTAATGCACTCTTAGGAATTACTTTAGTCGCTTTGGTTGCTTGGATGACCATAGAGCAAAGTGAGAACGTTTTTTGGGGAATATTTTTATTATCGCTGATTATTGGCATTTTGATAATTGTACCAATTGGCGGAGCTGATATGCCCGTTGTGATATCTATGTTGAATTCTTACTCTGGATGGGCCGCTTGTGGAATCGGCTTTACACTTGGAAACAGCCTTTTAATAGTAACTGGAGCGTTAGTAGGTTCATCGGGAGCGATCCTATCGTATATAATGTGTAAAGGAATGAATCGATCTTTCTTTAGCGTAATACTGGGCGGATTTGGTGGCGACTCAGAAATTTCCGGTGCCACAACAAGCGGCGATAAGGCCATTAAATCTGGAAGCGCAGAAGATGCAGCTTTTATTATGAAAAATGCGTCTTCTGTTATAATCGTCCCAGGATATGGGATGGCCGTAGCACAAGCACAGCACGCTTTGCGCGAAATGGGCGAATTACTTAAAGCCGATGGTGTCGATGTTCGATACGCTATTCATCCTGTTGCTGGTCGCATGCCAGGCCATATGAATGTTCTTCTGGCTGAAGCAAATGTCCCTTATGAACAAGTATTAGAATTGGATGAAATAAATAGAGATTTCGCGCAAGCTGATGTTGCCTTTGTCATAGGTGCGAATGATGTAACTAATCCAGCCGCTAAGACTGACCCGTCAAGTCCAATTTATGGGATGCCTATATTGGACGTTGAAAATGCGAAAACCGTACTTTTTATTAAAAGGTCTATGGCCTCAGGTTATGCTGGTGTAGATAACGAACTGTTTTTCCGAGATAATACGATGATGCTTTTTTCGGACGCAAAGTCGATGTGCGATGAAATCGTTCAGGCACTAAACTAATAAAAAAACATATTGCTTCGAGCACTATTAGCCAGATTATTATTTTAATTTCTCGTTTTCAATAATTGGAGCCTGCTGTTCTTCATCCTTAGATACGAGCACGGTGTGGAGCTGTTCTACTCTAGGAGGCTCCTTCCAAATAATTGTATTGAAAGCATGACAATTTCCACAGGTCGCGGACCATTCTAGGGCAACAGCGCCACATCTATTACATGCCCACGTCTTATCTGGCAGTGCTCGCGATGCTTTTTCCAACCAACTTTTAGACAAGTTATCATCATGCATCTCAAGTCTTTCAAGTTCTGACATCAAAAGACAATATGAAACTGTGACTTTTTTTTCTATGATCAAGTCAATTTTACTTCGTGCTTCTCGCCATAAATGAGCGTTTAATGCTGATTGCGCCATGAAGAGCAATACTTCGTCGTCCACAACCTTTTTATCCAATAGACCTTGTAATCTTTGGTACTTTTTCAGATCCCCCTCCTTCTGCCAAAGCTTCACGTATGCCTCCAAGACTTTCGGATGTGACTTCCGTTTGCAAAATGACTCGATAAGCGACACAGCTTTTCGTTGAGATTTTACGTCAGAAATTAAACCAGTTCTTATGAGTGCCGCGGGAACAAATTCTTTATCGCAATCAAGTGCTGACTCAGATGCTAAGATTGCCTCTTTTTCATTCCCCTCAAGCATCTTTGACTGAGCAAGAGCCGCTAAGACTACGGCTCTAGACTTTTTGACTAAATTTTCTGGCTTAACTTTTCTTCGTTCGGCATCGGCAAGAGTTTTATTTGCCTCTTCCCAGGATCCATTGGCTATTTGCAAATCGAATAATGTCTCGACGATGAAAGCTGATCCTGGACGTAATTCGTAAGCCGTCTTTGTTAGTTTATGGACGGCCACTTCATCACCAGAATGCTGCGCCTGCCTTATCAATCCCACAAGACCAACAAACCGTGTTTCTTTGTCGTTGCTTAGGGTATTGAAATATCTTGAGGCTGCTTCTCCATCTCCATTAAGCGCTGCCGTTTGCGCAGATAATAATCGTGTTATTCTAGGATTACCTAAAAGCTTATCAGCTTGCTTTGAAAACTTGGCCGCCTCATCTTTATCACCTGCAGCGACAGCTGCCATACCAAATGTAAGTGCCTTGTACCCTTCAGTCTCGCGACGTCTCTTCCGTGCATTAAAAAACTCTCTCGGACTTTTACAAATTACTCTAACTATCCGAGCAAGTAGCAAAATAAAAATCAATAGACCTAATACTGAAACCAGCAGGACGCCGAAGTAGGTTTGAATTTCATAACCTAGCCAATATATTGTAACGCTTCCTGGATTATCCGTAAGCCAGACAGATAATCCAATCAGACAAGCCAGGAACAAAAAGAAAAAAAGTATTTTGAACATTTTTAGTTATTCTTCTGACGGGATTCTAAAAGTGTTAGTTGCTTTAGCTTCGCTAATAAACGATATGCATCTTCTCTATCTTTTACGATCATTAACCAATCATTCATTTGGATGCGAATTGAGTTTGGCAACGATGAAATTTTTTCGGCTGCTAACTTAAAATTATTTTCTCTAACAGCTTCATGAGCATCAACTAGAATTGCTTTATCCGTATCTAACCCTATTCCCCGTAATTTTTTAACTTTTACAAGTGATTTAAATTGATGTTTAAGTTCTCCAAATATTGTTTCTTCTTCTATAGTCGGGATTGATAATCGGTCCAATTTTTCGGTAAAGTTATTTTTTAAAAAGTTTTTCGATTTCACCCCTCTTGGGGCGATGGGCTTTAACTCTTCTACTATTGCAGTTATCTCTAACTCGTCGCCAAAAAGTTGTTCTATTAAAGCTAATTGGAAAGAGAAATCCTGACCCGATGCTATTGAATTCGCTAATTGACCAACGCCCATTTGCAGTAACTTTGGGGTGGTTACATCTATTGGCGCGTCTGTTTCAGAGAACGATTTTTTAGCCAGCAATATTGATATGTCTCTTTTATTTCCTTCAATAAACAACTTTTTGTCTTGCAATTCGGCTTTAAGATCATTTAGCTCACTTTTAATGTCCTGGATCTTAATCAAAATGTTTTGATCTGAATCAGCGGCTTCTTTCGGCATGTACAACTTAATCTGTTTTTCATCTGTCGATAACCTATTCCGTCTCTGGCTTGAAACGTAGGCATCAAACTCTTTTTGATCTTTTTCTAATTTCCGAACGCGTTGCTGCAGGAAATAAAGTCTGTCTGAAACTTGTTTTAATTGCGCAGCTAATTGTGAATCCCTCTTTATATTTCTTTCCGTCGGAGTTTTATTTGAACCCTCCTTATTCTCTTCTCCACTCTCTACTTTTTTTTCAAAAGCATTCGAGTTTGTATTGCCTTCTGTTTCTTTCAAGGCAAATGACTGCTTTAAAAACTCTACTAAGGTAAATTGACGCAATATTGGGAAGTGATCGAAAAATAATAGCCCACCTCCTAAAAATATTGTTATTAAAACCAACGCCCCAGCAATAAACCACTTTATTGTTGATCGTTCTTTTGCCTTGTAGTTCATAGAACTTGGTCCAGCTGCCTCGGCATTTGGCTTTGGATCGGTTAGACTTACGCTTTTTTTACTTTCACGCTTGGCCATATTTTGCCCTAGTCATATCAAGAGGCTCTGTATCCCTTAACTAAGAAGAGACTTACTAGTTTTTTTTGCGAGTGCCAATATCGATTTCTGTGTGGGTTTTTGGCTGACAAGTATTTTTTTCCAAACTGTATTTGAAGCTTCCTTAGCTACCGTTTCACTTAGGCAAAATGCAGTAACAGGCTTTAACGAGTCTTGTAGACTAAACTTTCTTATCAATTCATTTAATATCATAGCTGATCTCGATGAGAATATGAATATCCCGACAACCTCCCCATACCGAAGAGCCTGCTGAGCAGCATCTGTTATACAGGTAGCGGCTTCCGCCCGATAGACAATTCTTTTTTCCATTATATAACCAGATTGACTTAGCTCTCTTTCAATTGAACCACGCGTATTCTGGCCGGCCATATACAATACAGGTCCACGCACCGGGTTACAATTTTGCTTAACTATCCTTAGCAAGTCTTCACTATTGCCGGAAGCTGACCTAACATTCGAAAAACCTGCTTTCTTAAATAATCTAGCTGTTGCATCACCTACACAAAACATCAGTGTTTTTTTATTTAAACTGAGTGTTTTAATCGTAGCCAATGTATTTTTGCTGGTTATTATTATAGACTGGAACTCTGAAATTTTCTGCACCCTAGTCGGCACAGAGACGATTTTGATCACTGGTGAAATAAGCGAGTGCATGCCGATCTCGGATAATTTGGCCGCCAAGTTTTTTGAATCTGACTCCGTTCTGGTAATAATAACTTTCATCACGCTCTATCTAATCAGATCCGAACCAGCCTTTACCAAAAGCCGCTGACCAATTTCCTGCCCTAATTTGGCCGCGTCTCCTTGACTGGAGGTATCGCTTTCTGAATAAATTTTTGTTCCGTCAGGTGAAATCACAAAGCCTTTCAAGGTTATGTTTTCTTCCTGTGTCAGTTTAGAAAAACCAGCTATAGGGGTCTGGCAAGAGCCGTCGAGCACTCCGAGCATCGCTCTTTCTGACTCGACACGAACAGCAGATTCTCTATGATTTACCTTGCTAATCCAATTTAATATTTCTTCATCAACTTTACATTTTGGCAGTCTACATTGCACACCAATTGCACCCTGTCCAATGGCTGGCGGAATTTCCTCAAGTGTAAACTTCTGCGTTATTCGGTTGACCAAGCCAACGCGTCTTAATCCGGCAACAGCAAGAATGGTTGCATCAACTTCTCTATTATCTAATTTTTGTAATCTTGTGTTAATGTTTCCTCTAAATAATACTGTTTTTAAGTCTGGACGGTAATTTTTGATTAGGCCTACGCGCCGAACAGAAGACGTACCAATTATACTACCATACGGAAGATCCTTTAAACTTTCTGATGAGTTAGAAATCAAAGCATCGTTGATCTCCTCTCGGGGCAGAATACAACCAATTGTTGTTTTAGGATTTAAGAAAGTCTCCACATCTTTCATTGAATGAACAGCCACATCTATATGTCCTGCAACGAGGGCTTTTTCTATATCTTTCATAAAAAGCCCCTTTCCGCCAACTTCGCTTAGCGGCCTATCTAATATTTTATCGCCAGCCGTGTTTATAACAACTGTTTCTACTGCGCCAGGCTCTCTAAAAACATCGATAGTCTCAACTAAATATTTTTTAAACTCATCAGCCTGAGCCAGTGCGAGCCTAGACCCTCGGGTGCCTAACTTTATAAGAGGTGTTTTTTTAGTATAGGTATTCATGCTATGAATGTGTAGACCTTTACCGCATGCAAGGGAAGTTAGAAATTCATAATGGCTGAGGAAAACGTTAATCTTAAAACCGAGACGCGTAGCCCACTTCTGGTGCTAGGGATCGAGTCAAGTTGTGATGAGACTGCAGCCTCAGTGGTTTCTAACGACTTCAGAGTCTTGTCAAATATAGTCGGTTCTCAATTCGAACATCATCAACCATACGGCGGGGTAGTTCCTGAATTAGCAGCGAGAGCCCACGCACAGACAATCGATATCATTGTTTCCCGCGCAATAACAGAAGCAGGGATCAGCTTTGGCGACCTCAACGCAGTCGCTGCCACCGGTGGCCCAGGCCTCATCGGTGGAGTGCTGGTCGGCGCGACTTTTGGGAAGGCCCTAGCTTTAGCAAATCAAATACCTTTCCTCGCGGTAAATCATTTAGAAGGCCATGCGTTGACTGCCCGGCTGACAGACCAATTGGATTTCCCCTACCTTCTTTTGCTTGTATCTGGCGGACACAGCCAAATTTTAATCGTCAAAGATGTAGGTAGCTATAAATTATTAGGGACTACACTTGATGATGCAGTTGGCGAGGCCTTCGATAAAATTGCCAAGTTACTTGGTATTGAGATGCCGGGTGGTCCAAACCTGGAAAAGCTTGCTCTCAGAGGTGATCCTAAAAAATATCGTTTCCCTAGACCTCTGCTAGGCAGACCGGATTGCAATTTCTCTTTATCTGGCTTAAAGACCGCTGTTCGATATAAAATCAATCAACTTTGTAATATTTCTTCACAGGATAAAGCAGATATTTCGGCGTCATTTCAGAAGGCTGTTTGCGACGTCATAGTGGATCGCTGCGCAAATGCTATCGACAAGTGCCAACTAGATTTTAGGAAAAACCTCTCTTTTGTTGCCGCTGGCGGAGTTGCTGCAAATAAAAGTATACGAACAGCATTGCAAACTCTTAGTTATCAAAAGGGGATAAAATTTATCGCCCCTCCAATTTCTCTATGTACCGACAATGCTGCAATGATTGCTTGGGCTGGTGTAGAACGATTTAACAAGGGGGACTTTGATGGTTTTGATTTTTTGCCAAAGCCACGATGGCCATTAGATAATAGCTAGATTAGGTTTACATATTTGGGAAGTACAGGATGTTGATTTCGAAAATTTCTGTTCTAGGTGCGGGTGCATGGGGCTCCGCTTTAGCTCATATGCTTGCTGAGCTAAACCACGAAGTGATACTCTGGGGAAGAAGCTCTGAGACGATAAACGATATAAACAGACATCACAAAAATGAGCGCTATTTTGGAAAACTTCAATTAAGCTCAAAAATGAAAGCAACAACTGATCTTAAGGTCGCTTGCTCATCACAAATTTATCTTCTTGTAGTGCCAGTAAATGCTATAAGAAAAATTGCAAAGGAGTGTGCGCCTTTGATTCATTCAAGTTCAAAAGTTATATGCTGTGCAAAGGGCTTCGAACAAACCTCTGGCAATCTGCTTTCAAATGAACTATCAAAAATATTTCCAGAAAAAAATTTAGCCTATCTTTCGGGGCCCACATTCGCGGCCGAGGTAATCAAAGGATTTCCAAGCGCCGCAACACTTGCCATGAAAGACCTTGAAGACAGCCAACGTCTCGCCCAACAATTGAGCAGCACAACATTCCGCATTTATTCTAGTTCGGACCTAGTTGGCGTGCAAGTCGGCGGAGCTGTAAAAAATGTATTAGCTATTGCTAGTGGGATGGCAAAAGGGGCAGGTTTTGGAGAAAACTCCCAGGCAGCGTTAATCACAAGGGGTTTGTCAGAAATGCGTCGTTTAGCAGAAGCTTTAGGCGGCTACTCAGAAACCCTATCGGGTTTGTCTGGGCTTGGGGACGTATTACTAAGTTGTTCAAGTAGACAATCAAGAAATTTTTTATTTGGAGAGCTTTTAGGTAATGGCAATGACAAACATATTGCACGTGAGAAAATAAGGGGTGTTGTTGAGGGCTCGTTTAGCGCCTCCTCCGTTATGAAGAAGCAAAAGGAACTTGGCATTGACTTACCTATTTGCAAAACGGTGTATGATATTCTTTATAATGAAAAAGATATAAGAGTTTCAGTGTCAGAACTCCTAAATCGACCGATAAAACCAGAATGATAAGAAATTTGGCCCTTCCAAGACTAGCTCCTTTGGGAACGAGACCTAATTTAATAACGTAATGTATACCTTTTCATTTTGGTAATTTTATTTAAATTTAATTTGAACCTCCCGAACACATCATTTAAGACGTATTGACATAGAGTTTGTTCTTTTTGTTAACTTCGGCACCTTCAACATAGTGGAAGAAAAATGGTAGATATTGGTGGCATAGCTGGTGACACACTACGGTCATATATTGAACGCATTGAACGTTTGGAGGCAGAAAAAACCGCTTTAACAGCAGATATCCGGGAGATTTTTTCTGAAGCTAAAGGGAACGGATTTGATGCAAAAATAATGAGACAAATAGTTAGACTACGTAGAATGGATCGCGAGGATCGATTAGAACAAGAAGAACTATTGGCGATATATCAGCACGCGATGGGGATGGATAAGGCAGAGTAAACATTCAGTCTCACAGAAGATTTTCAACTCCACAATTGCCGAGTCTAAATCAATCCCTTGGCCTTTGTTTAATAAAAGTAGCACCTTGTAATAGAGAGCCTGTTCGATGAGCCCATTCAAAAAACCCAGTTTAACGGCAAAAGAAAAGTTGCGTCCCATAAGCGGATTCCCAGAACTTCTGCCGGAGGAAAGAAGAGTTGAAGTTGATTGGATAGATCAAATTCGCACTATTTTTGAAAGTTATGGTTTTACTTCGATTGAACCAAGAATAGTCGAACCAATAGATGTACTTTTAAAGCAAGGTGATACCGATAAAGAAATTTACACCTTAGGACGATTATTGGATACACCCAACTCAGATAAAGAGCCAACTTTTGGACTTCATTATGATTTAACGATCCCAATGGCTCGTTATGTTGCTGCAAACATGGGAAAACTAGACTTTCCATTCAAAAGGTATCAGATACAAAAGGCTTGGAGAGGCGAACGCCCTCAAGATGGGCGCTTTAGAGAATTTATGCAATGTGACATTGATGTAGTTGATACAAGAGAAGTCCCATTGCATTTCGATGTTGAAATTCCCGCAATCATGAATCAAGCGCTAGCATCAATCAATGCCGGCCCAGTATTCACTAAAATTAACAATAGAAAAATATTGGAAGGCTATTATTCAGGCTTAGATATGGGAAATACGTCAGAAGCTATTCGTCTGATTGATAAAGTTGATAAAATTGGTTTTGATGGGGTCGCAGATTTACTTAAAGCCGAATTAGAACTTAATAACAAAACTATAGATAAAATTTTTCAGCTCACACAAATTCATGGTTCTGGGCAGCAAGTCGTAGATCAAATTCAGAACTTGGGAGTGCACTCGGAATTACTCGATCAAGGGTTGACAGAACTTACCTTTGTTATGCAAGAACTAGAACATATCGATAAGCAGGCATTCGCTGTCGATCTCTCAATAGCTCGTGGGCTAGCCTACTATACAGGCACAGTTTACGAAACTCGTTTCGCCGAATATCCTGCATATCCATCAATTTGTGGTGGGGGACGGTATGATAACCTCGTAGGGGATTTTGTCAGCAAACGCTTACCAGGAATTGGTATCTCAATAGGATTGAGCCGTATTTTTACAAAACTTCTTAAAGAGAAGCGAATAAACACTGATAAAAAGTCACCAACCGAAATATTAGTAATTCACTCTAGAGGAGCCCCCTACCGACTCGTGAATAAAACGGCGCAAACTTTGCGGCAAAGAGGGTTTAACGTTGAGCAATATCATGAAGATCGAAAGTTAAATGCACAGCTAAAATATGCAGAGGGGAAAGGCATACCATGGATATGGTTTCCCCCCGTCAATGTTGATGGCGAACATCAAGTTAAGAACTCTGTTTCTAGAGAGCAACAGCCAGCGGATCCAGCGACTTGGATGCCAGGAAAGGGTAAGTAGCCTGTTTTTTTGGAACTTTGTTATAACCAGTTCCCACAACTGGCATCAAATTGATGATCAACTATATCGTTCTGCACAAGCGTATGGGTCATACTTTGATTATCTACTAAAACAAAATAAAATTAAGTCGCTCATAAATTTACGCGGTGAGAATCCTTTGTCTAATTGGTATGCACCAGAGCAGAGGCTTTGTAACCAATTAAATATTAAACATATCGACCTTTCATTGCATTCAAGACGGCTCCCCAAAAAGGCAACATTGATTGAAATGGTCAGGGTATTCAACACGGCTGACCGCCCTATTCTCCTCAAATGTTCCGGCGGTGCTGATAGAACTGGATTGGCCGCGGCCTTATTTCTATTAAACGAATACGGAATTGAATGTTTGCCTGAAGCTCTTCAACAACTTAAATTTTTTCCATATCTTCATTTCCCACGCAAGCACCAACGTTGGATTGCGCATCTGCCGAGGTACTTTGCTGCTACACACCGTGACAAAACCCTTGCTGACTGGACACAGAAGGTTTACTCGCACACCAACTTTGCTAACTGGTTGTGTGAGAACAATTTAGAAGGAACTTGGCATAAGTAACTTGGTCATATGATTGATTCTGTGAAAGTAACCTTCTCAGGCAATAATTCCTCGATCATGGAAATCACTGATGATATGATCTGGAAGCCCCAATATATTAGAAATCACTTCGTCAGTATGTTCCCCTAAACTCGGTGCCGGTTTAAGTGGCTGCTCTTCCAGTTCTTGAAAACGAAGAGGGAGGCCTGCTGCAGGGAATTCTCCCAAGCCTTTTTGAAAAATTTTTTGAATCAAAGGGTTTGCCTCAGAACACCGTGGATCTTTTTTTACCAACTCATCAAAGGTTTGATAAGGCCCCCACAAGACGCCATTATCATCCAATATAACCTTTATAGTGTAATAATCATTCTGCGAAACAAAGGGCTCGATTAAGCTTACAATTGCATCTCGAAACTCATATCTACTACCTTCATCATCAAGGTCGGTATTATATTTATTTTCCAAATCAACAACAGCATTCTCTATTTTCATAGCAGTTTTTAGTCTCTTCCATTGGGCTTTGGTAAGGGCTGTTAACATGATTCTACAATTGTCTTTTGTTACAAAGTCATGGCCAAAGGCACCATAAATATGGTTACCATCAGCTTCTCTACTTCTTCCCAATAAGGCACTTTCTGCTATATGCCCAAGGGCACTTGCTACCCAAATACCAACATCTGATAACGCTAGATTTACAAGTTCCCCTTTTCCAGATCGATTTCGCCTACGTTCAGCAGCCAAGATACCAGTTGCAGCCATACTGCCAGTTACAAGATCCCATGCTGGTAACAAGTGGTTTACTGGGTTCTCACTGTTTCTTGGCCCTGTCGCCATTGGATAACCTAGTGCGCAGTTAATAGTGTAGTCGACAGCTGGTGTCCCATCGTGACTACCTAAAATATTTAACATGATCAGATCTTTTCTTTTAGACTTAAGATCATTAAAATTCAAAGGCCCTCCAGGTGGATGATTTGTCAAAAATATTCCATTTTCAGGCCCTGGCGCGCATATTAAGGACTTAATAAGGTCGCGACCTTCCTCTTTCCTTATATTTATAGTGATTGATTTTTTACCCTTATTTAGTCCACTCCAATAAAGGCTATTCCCTTTTTTATCTAAAGGCCAGCGTTTGAAATCCATGCCTCCGCCGATAGGGTCAAAACGTATAACATTTGCTCCAAGTTGAGCTAACGTCATTCCACCCAACGGGGCTGCAACAAAAGCTGACCCCTCAATTACCGTGAGTCCCGACAATAAATCATACATAGATTATCCAATTCATAACAATTTTAGGAGGGCGAATGAAGATATATTCAATTCGCTCGCGACTAGATGTCCCATGGTCCGGTGTGGCTTGGACTACTCAATTTAATCTATTGAACGACTTTACTATGAAGCAGTTATTCCAGCAGCCAACACATCTTTGTCAACATGATCAACAAATTGTTGAAAATTATTCTCAAACCTCCCACATAAATCCCTAGCAACCGAGTCATATCTTTTCGGATCAGACCAAGCCTTTCTCGGTTGCAAAATTTCTGAAGGGACATCGGGACAAGCATCTGGAATACCCAGCCCGAAGCAGTTATCAAAATTAATTGGGGTTGCATCTAATTTTCCATCTAATGCTGCTCTGAGCATGGCGCGTGTATAACTAATTTTCATTCTTTCTGCACCATCAGCAACGGACCCACCTGACCACCCCGTATTAACTA
>NZGS01000095.1 GCA_002690995.1 Rhodospirillaceae bacterium | reverse complement strand
GGAGCGGATGTAAGTCATTTAAATTTGCATAAAACTTTCTGTATCCCACACGGAGGAGGAGGCCCGGGAGTAGGGCCTGTAGCGGTGGCGGAGCATCTTGCACCATTTCTGCCTGGGCATAGATTTGGGCACTCCGAAAATTATAAAGTTGGTCCAATAAGTGCGGCTCCATGGGGAAGCGCTGGGATATTGCCTATCTCCTGGGTTTACATAACACTGATGGGCGCGCGCGGTATGCTGTCTGCCAGTCAGATTGCTATATTGAATGCGAACTATATTGCAAAAAAAATAAATAAGCACTTCCCTGTCCTGTACACGGGTGAAAATGGACGTGTGGCCCATGAGTGTATTATCGATCTTCGTAAAATTAAAGAAACGACCGGGATAGACGTTGAGGATGTAGCCAAAAGGTTAATTGATTTCGGTTTTCATGCACCAACGATGTCTTTTCCAGTTGCAGGCACACTTATGATCGAGCCTACCGAGAGCGAGTCAAAAGCAGAGTTAGATCGTTTTTTAGAAGCAATGGTGACTATTCGTAACGAGATTAAAGCAATTGAGGATGGGGAGTTGAATGTTGACGAAAGCCCGCTAAAGTTTGCGCCTCATACTGCAAATGCTATTACTCAATCGACATGGGATAGAAAATATTCAAGAAAAGAGGCAGTTTTTCCATCGACCACCAAATTAGAGTCTAAGTATTGGCCTCCTGTTGAAAGAATAGACAACGCATTTGGCGACCGTAATCTTGTTTGTTCTTGTCCCCCAATTTCAAATTACGAGCTTGGCAGTTAATTTTTAATTATTATGTTTTGCAAATTTGATGCTCTGTTTAAACTGTTTTGGAGGACGTATTTTAAGTTTGTGTTTTAGAGCCAGAAATGCCAAACGCGCATAGGGCGGGCGTTTAATCAAATTGTTGCCTAGGTTAAAGGATAAGCGAGTATCTTTCATATTGTTGACCAGAAATAATTTTACTATAGCCACTTTCTGAAAAGCCATTCTTGTCAAAAACCTTTTTGGCACCAACCATACGCGAATTTAACAAAGCCGCAAAAACTTGGGCTTTATCACTTATTGCTATATCTAAGCAGGCGTGTAGTAGTTTGGATCCGAGTCCAGTGCGACGATACTTAGGAATAACCGCTAAAATTGTTACAGAGGCCCAGCCAGGCGGGAAATATCTATTTTCATCTGAACCTGGCGCGTGGTATACGACTAAGCCAGAAATTCCCTCGCCCGTTACGGCTACCAATAACTCGCCTCCAACTTTAAGTTGCGTAGCATCAGAAATCATTTTTTGAATGCTGGGCCATAAACCAGGTGGATAGATAAACTCAAGACACTGGTATGCTTCTATCGCCACCAAAGATGCTCCCTCATATTCTTCAAGGTATGCATGCCGCACTTGATGCTGCTCTTTTTCCATATTTTATAACTCAAGATATTTTTTTAGAGAAAGCGCTGATTTAATTTTCTATCCGTACGTTAAATTCGTGTGCGGCGTCTACCAGCCAATCCCATAGATAGCTAGCAAAACTTGCCCGTACGATGATCTGATAGATAGGTTCGTCAGCTGTTTTTAGTAATATAATATTAGCTAGCCCAAGGTCTATTTGGGCAGAGCATCCAGTTTGGAAAACACTCGGATGGATATCTAGTGAACAACCTTTCATAAGGATTTCACGTGAATATCTTCCTTTTATCTCTATGATAGTCGAGTTGTCTGAGACATCAACTAATGCAGAATGTGATTTTATTAATGCTCGTGTGAGATCGTCCTTCAAAGTATTTAACTCTGCTGCGTCAGTTAGGATGAGCCACTCGTCTGGTCCTAACCAAATGACCCGAACCTTGGTGTGGTCATAAAACGAGTTTGGGGATGCCGGAAATTGTTGTGATAGATGTTTTTTTGTAGAGGTGATGAATTTTTTTTCGCTCAGAGACCCCCTTAGTATCATTTTTCCTATGTGCTTATTTTCCTTTAGTGTGATTTCAGCGTCAGTAGGACCTTTATTCGAAATAAGCTTGGTTTCTAGAGGAGAGGTCTTAGTAGCGGGGCCAATCGTTTTGTCGTTAGAAGCCATTTTTATTTGCTTACATTATCTAAGAAATTAACATTGGTAATAGTTGCGGCGATAGATTTATTTTTAAGAGGAATGTAGACAGTTTGTCCCATTCTGTCTCTGCCTGATTTGATCAGTGCCATCGCTATCGGGCGTCCACAATTTGGACTAAAGTAGCTCGATGTGACATGACCTATCATTGACATTGGAGGTTTAGGCAGAACTTCTTCGACAATTTGAGAGCCTTCCGGAAGAATATCGGTTGCGTTATCGGCTAATAGTCCGACTAATTGTTTCCTATCGGCTTTAATTATGTCCCTACGAGACAAGGCTCGCTTCCCAATAAAGTCCGGCTTTGTTTTAGAGATAATCCAATCCATGCCTAAATCGACTGGTGTTACTGTTCCATCTGTTTCTTGTCCAACAATTATGAAACCTTTTTCAGCTCGAAGGACATGCATGGCCTCTGTTCCATATGGACAGATTTCATATTTTTTTCCTACATCTAAAAGTTTTTCCCACAAAGATAATCCGTAACTACGCGGCACGTTAATTTCAAAACTTAGTTCCCCGGTAAAAGATATTCTGAATATTCTAGCTTTGATGCCGGCAACAGTTCCTTCCCTATATCCCATGAAAGGGAATGCTTTGTCGGATAAATCTATATCCGTGCATAATTCCTGAAGTAATTCTCGGCTTTTTGGGCCGCAAATTGCCGCAACGGCCCATTGTTCCGTCACAGATGTTAGATAGACCTTAAGATTTGGCCACTCGGTCTGAAGCCATTCTTCAAGCCACTCTAACACGCTAGCAGCGCCGCCGGTGGTTGTTGTCATGTGATAATGGTTTTCCTTAATGCAGGTCGTCACCCCATCATCCATTACCATGCCATCTTCTTTCAACATTAAGCCATAACGCGATGTGCCCGGCGGGAGTTTCAGCCAGGCATTGGTGTAAACACGGTTAAGAAATTCTGCTGCATCGGGGCCTTGTATGTCGATTTTACCTAAGGTCGAGGCATCTAGAATTCCTATATTTGTGCGAGCCGCTGTAACCTCACGGTCCACTGCTTGTCGCATTGTTTCGTTTACCTTCGGGTAGTACCAGGCACGCATCCATTGGCCTACATGCTCAAATTTTGCGCCTGCCTCTTCATGCCAGGGGTTAATTGCAGTTGTTCGAACGGGGGAAAATAAATTCCCAATATTTCGACCTGCGTAAGCACCAATTGTTGTTGGAGCATATGGTGGTCTAAACGTTGTATAACCAACCTGCTCTGGTTCGCAGTCTAGGATTTGACTTAAAAGCATGAGTGCATTTACGTTCGACGTCTTCCCTTGGTCAGTACCCATTCCAACTGTTGTGTAACGTTTTAGGTGTTCAACGGAATTATATCCCTCTCTTGAGGCAAGTTGAATGTCAGATAGTGTTACGTCGTTTTGGAAATCAATGAAGACTTTCTCGCTCACAAATTTATTTTTTTGTGTTGGAATTGGCAATACAAATCGGGTTTCAGATTGTACGGGTTCTTGGACAGAAGGGGTTGCAGGAGGATGCGCCTTGTTTCCGGATAATCTTGCCGCCGAAATTCCTGCTTGCAAGCCTTCTTTTAGCGATTTAGCAAGGTCAGCGGTTCCATTGCAACCTCCTATGGTTAAAACGTTTTGGGTTGCTTCACTTGGAATAAAGGTAGCTAGTTCATCGTTCCACTTAACCTTGCCGCCGCTTTGCGAGAAAAGATGTATTGCTGGGTTCCAGCCCCCCGACATAGCCAAGCAATCACATCCTAAAACTTTTCGTTCTCCAGTCAGCGTTTTCCCATTTGATGATAACTTCATAATCGTCGCTGATTTGATACGGCTGTAACCCCTGGTTGTTACTACAGCAAAGCCTACATGGACTGGGATTTGCATCTCTTTGGCTTGTCTGAAAAGTTCGCTGTCAGGGTTTTCGCGTACGTCTACGATAGCCACCACATTGATATTATTTTGCCGCATTGTTAGCGCGGTCCGATACGCATCATCATTATTTGTGAAAATTAGAGGGTTCTGGCCTGGCGTTACACCGTATTTATTGATGTACTCTCGTATCGCCGATGAAAGCATAATTCCGGGACGGTCATTGTTTGCAAACACGAGCGGACGTTCAATCATACCAGTGGCCAAGATTACCTGTTTCACTCGCACTTTCCAAAGCCGATGTCGTGTCTGTTGTATTGTACTTTTAAAAAAATGGGGTTTGGTCGTTTCTAGCAACGTTAGATAGTTTTGTTCGTAATAACCAGAAACAGTGGTGTTTGGTAGCATCGTGACGTCGGGTAAGCCCTCTAAAGTAGCTACCACATCTTTGCACCAATCCACCGTGGTTTTATCGTTTATATAACAATCCGTTTCCCTATTAAGGCTGCCGCCAAAAGTCTGCTGATCATCTGCAATAATGACACGGGCGCCTGTTTTGCTTGCCGCAAGTGCAGCTGCTAAGCCGGCCGGTCCAGCTCCTACAATTAGAACATCGCAATGAGCATGCATTTTCTCATACCGATCTGGATCGCGGCCGGTTGGGGCCTTGCCAAGTCCAGCAGCGCGTCTGATAAAATACTCGTACTTCATCCACCACTTGCGCGGCCACATAAAAGTTTTGTAGTAAAAGCCAGCCGGGATAAGTCCTCCAAGCAGATCGTTTACCCCGCCCAAATCGAAAAGAAGGCTGGGCCATCGATTTTGGCTCGAGGCGACTAGCCCGTCGTATATTTCTACTTGAGATGCCCGAATGTTTGGCTCCGTACTATTCCCCTCCCCAACTTGTATAAGAGCATTTGCTTCCACGGCGCCTACACCCAGGTGTCCTCGTGGTCTATGATATTTAAAGCTTCTGCCAACTAAATGAACGCCATTGGCAAGAAGGGCTGAGGCCAAAGTATCGCCTCGAAACCCTTCATAAATTTTCCCATCAAATTTAAATTTTAATGGTGCATTTCTGTCTAGTCGGCCAGCTTCTCTCAACCTGAAACGTTGGGAACTCATTTTACTTCATCCGTTTTAGGAGTCTTTTTTGGGGGTGATTTACGCCGCCAGTTTCTCTCATATGTTTCTTTACCTTGTTTGGAACTTGGTTTCTCGGTAACGGGATAAACTTCTAAAATCTCGTTGGTAATTGTGTTGCGCAGCACATTGAACCACCTACGACATCCGGACCTATGGCACCACCTTTCCAACAAGAGTCCCTTCGTATTAGTCTTTGAGAACAGATATTCGGAAAACTTTTCGTCCGTTAAGGTTGTCGAAGGATCAGGACGAGTAATATGGGCCTCCCCGCCATAGTGAAACTCAGCATCGTCGCGAAAACCACACCAAGGGCATTCTATATGCAGCATAGACTCTCTCCGCTAATGTGCTACTCCTGCAGCCCCATGTTCATCTATCAGATAGCCACCTACAAACCGATCTAGAGAAAAAGGGGCTGCGATTGAATTTGGCTCATCCTTAGCTATAAGATCGGCAAAGACGTGACCCGAACCAGGTGTGGCTTTGAACCCTCCTGTTCCCCATCCACAATTAAAGTATAGATTTTTTACAGGTGTTTTTGAAATAATAGGCGATGCATCTGGGCACGTATCGACTATTCCTCCCCATGATCTCAACATGCGTAGACGAGAGAAGACTGGAAAAAGTTCTACCGCCGCCGCAAGCATGCCTTCTATTATGTTCAGGCTCCCGCGCTGTGAATATGAATTATAAGAATCTGCGCCTGCGCCTAGAACTAGCTCTCCCTTGTCTGATTGACTTACGTACATGTGAACGCTGTTCGACATTATTACTGTGTCAAGGATTGGTTTAATGGGTTCTGATACAAGTGCCTGTAGCGGACGACTGTCAATTGGAAGTCTAAAACCTGCCATCTCAGCAACAACGCCAGCGTGGCCGGCAACAACACAACCTACCTTGTTAGCTTTAATTTCCCCTTTAACAGTTTTTACACCCGTTATTGCTCCTTTTTTAATGTTGAAGCCCGTTACTTCACAATTCTGAATAATATCTACACCGAGTTGGTCTGCGGCTCGCGCGTATCCCCATGCTACTGCATCATGGCGAGCAGTTCCTCCGCGCCGCTGAATGAAGCCACCCATAACTGGGTATCTTAGTTGTGGGTTTATGTCTATTATTGGCACAATCTGTTTGATAGCACGGGGGCTGAGAACTTCTGAGTCGATCCCATTTAAGCGGATTGCTTCAACACGTCGTGTCATTTCTTTCAATTCATGTTCCGTGTGCGCGAGGGTCAAAACACCTCTTTGGCTAAACATCGTATTGAAATTTAGCTCGTGGCTGAGTGTTTCCCAAAGTTTTAGAGAATGCTCATAAATACCAGCGCTTTCATCCCACATGTAATTAGATCGTATTATGGTAGTATTCCGGCCTGTGTTGCCCCCGCCTAGCCATCCTTTATCGATAACCGCTATATTTTTGCTGCCGTGTTCTTTTGCGAGATAGTAAGCTGTAGCTAACCCGTGGCCCCCTGCGCCAATAACTACGATATCGTATTCTGGCTTTAGTTCTGGTGATCGCCAGGCTTGCGACCAGTTTTTGTGTTTCGAAACCGCATTTTTTGCAAGACTGAACAACGAGTACTTATTCTCTTTATGTGTCGAAGTCCTTGACTTCGCTTTTTCCCTTTTTTCTATCATTTATTAATATATTGCCTAAAAATCTGTTGTTAAGCGCTTGTGTATTTAGCCTTCTATATTAAGGTATTCGCATCTCTAACAAAAGGTTTTTAAAGAAAAGGTCACAATTTAAACCTCCGGTTTAATACGAGGTCGGCTGGTTACCTAATGAACAAAAATGAGATTACTAACTGTATACGGTTTTTGTAGTTTTATGGTTTTATGAAGGGGGAATAGAAATGCAGAATTCTGCAGAGAAACAGGCTCGGCTGGATGTGGCAGCAGCACACAGATTGGCTGTAATGCATGAATTGAATGAAGGCGTCTGGAACCATATAAGTTTAACGTCTCCTGATGAACCCGATAACATATTGATAAGCCCGGGTCATACGCACTGGAGTCAGGTTACAGCAAGCAACCTTGCCTTAATGTCTCCAAAGGGTGAATTAATTTCTGGAGACCGCCCGCCTATTCGGGCAGGGTGGATAATACATCACCCAGTCCACAAGGCGCGACCAGATGCGAAGTGCGTGATACATGTTCACGCTCCTTATATTACAGCAATGTCAATAAGAAAGGATATGGTCTTGGAAACGAGGAGTTCCCAACAGGCTGCAGGCTTTCACGACGATGTTGTTTATTATGAGGTTTATGATGGTGTTTTGAGTGATGAAACCGAAGGTGAGCACATGGCTGAGGTTCTTGGCCAAAAACGTATTTTGATGATGCGTAATCATGGCGCAATGATTGTTGGAAACTCCGTTGCCAGGGCATATCTTGATGCTTATCAATTAGAACGAGCTTGCATGTATCAACTTTTGGCGGTTTCAGGTGGCGGGGAAATGCAGCTTATCCCTGAAGAGATTGCTTCTGAAATGGGCCGGCTAGCTAGAGAAGGCAGAAATATTGAGCATTTTGAAGGCATGAAACGTTTAGTCGAAGCAAAAGAGCCTGACTTTGCCAATTGATACTCCAATAAGGTTATATGATACATTTCAAATTTATCTTGGTCTGGAGTGATAATGGTGTTGATAGATTCTTCCTTTGAGGGAGGTAACATAGAAGTTGTTGATGCAAATAGTTTCGACGACATAAGGCTAAAAATTAGGAAAGATACAAAATCTGATTTCTTTCAGTGGTTCGCGTTTCGCTTAATTGGAGCGCGAAATAAACCGTGCGTGTTAAAAATATTGAATGCTGCGCAAGCTAGCTTTCCGTCAGGCTGGGAAGATTACAGAGCCGTGAAATCTTCAGACAAATGTGATTGGCAGAGAGTGCCTACGTCATTTAAAAATGGTATTCTCGAGATAAAAATTACCCCTGATTCTGACGCTGAATATCTCTCATACTTCGCAATGTATCCTTCTGAAAGACACGCTAACCTTGTGGCAAAATGTCAAGCTTCACCAGATGTCTCTTTATCGGTCCCTGGTTTCACTGTAAGGGGGCGTCCATTAGAAGTCCTAAGATTTGACGATGAGACTAAAAAGAAACCTGCTTTCTGGATAATAGCACGACAACATCCAGGCGAGACAATGGCGGAGTGGTTTATGGAAGGTCTTCTACTTCGTTTGCTCGATAAAAACGATGGTGCTGTTAGATCGCTATTGGAAAAAACAACCATCTACGCAATACCAAATATGAACCCCGATGGAAGTGCACTTGGGAACCTGCGGGTTAATGCGGAAGGAATTAATTTAAATAGAGAATGGGAAAACCCAAAAGAAGAGTCTAGTCCGGAAGTTTATTATGCGCGGCAAATGATGATTGATACCGGGATAAAGTTTTGTCTGGATGTTCACGGAGATGAGGGGCTTCCCTATAACTTTATTGCGGGATTTGAGGGCATAGCAGAGGCTAGCGCGCAGCAACTGGAACTTCTGGATGCTTATCGTAATAACCTCGCAAAGTTCAATGGAGATTTTCAAACCACCTATGGTTATCCGAAGGTGCAACGTGGGAAAGGAATGAAAACGACTGCAACAGGATACTTCTCAGCTTATCATGGGGCAGTGGCAATGACTTTAGAAATGCCATTCAAGGATGCGAAAAATGCTCCTGATGAAAAATATGGCTGGTCACCGTCAAGGAGCATGGCATTGGGGAGGTCAACGGTTGAAGCTATACTCAGCATCGTTGATGAATTTTAACAATGAGAAATTTGGAATAATGATGCGGGTTTTCGGTATTTCGAACTGTGACAAATGTAGAGAAGCAAAAAAGTGGCTAGCGAAAAAGGAAATAGACTTTGAATTTATAGATTTTCGCAAACAGGCTCTCACGGCTGAAGATATAAAAAGGTGGATCAAAAACGTCGGAGAAGAGAAACTCATGAATAAACGAGGCACAACGTGGCGAGCTCTTCCCGATGAAGTAAAGCAAAATTTTGAAAAGTTAGACGTGGTCAATATTATCTTGGAAAAACCAACATTAATGAAAAGGCCTATTTTCGAAACGCAAGAAAGATTGATCTTGGGATTTTCAAGTGAAGTAATGAACGAACTTAGCCGCTGTAAGTAAATTCTTAGGTGTAAAGTCAAGCATAAGGAATAATCTAGATGTCGTCTGATTTTATTGTAATAGGAGGTGGGCTGGTAGGAGCTGCTGTTTCTTATGGGCTGCGGCGGACTGGTGCTTCGGTTATCATGCTGGACGAAGGCGATACTGCTTTCCGCGCTTCGAGGGGAAATTTTGGCTTGGTTTGGGTTCAATCAAAAGGTGACGGTATGCATGAATATGCGGCCTGGAGTAAAAAATCATCTGACCTTTGGCCTGAGTTGGCCAGTTCGCTGAAAGAGGAGACAGGGATAGATGTTGGGCACCATCGACCTGGAGGGCTGGAGCTTTGTTTAGATGAGGACGAGTTTCGAGAATTTGAAAACTCGATAGCACGTATGCACAATCAACCTGACGTTGGCGAAAATGGGCGAAGAATGATTGATGGTGATGAGGCCCGCAAATTAGAACCCCATGTCGGCCCAGAGGTAGTTGGGGCATCGTATTGTCCTCATGATGGCGTTGTAAACCCGCTGCTTACGTTAAGAGCGTTGCACAGACAATGCAAAAAAACTGGCGTTGACTACAGGCCTGAACACAAAACATTGAGTATTGGGCCTGATATGGATGGCTTTAAGGTAAATACCACCAAGGGAAGTATCACTGGTCATCGGGTTGTCTTAGCTGCTGGAAATGGTAACAGGGAGTTAGGTCAGTTTGTTCGCTTAGACATCCCAGTTAGCCCGCAGCGCGGACACATTGTTGTTACGGAGAGAGTTGAACCATTATTTAACCATGTGCTTGGTCAAATTCGCCAGACGGACGAAGGAACTGTAATGCTAGGCGCGACGGCTGAAGACGTAGGTTTTGACACTAGTTTTAATTTTGATATGGCTGCCAAGATTGTGGACCGAGCAATAAGAAAAGTTCCTTCTCTAAAGACATTAAAATTAATAAGGAGTTGGAGTGCTCTCAGAATTATGTCTCCTGATGGGTTTCCCATATATGAAGAATCCTCTGAATTTCCGGGTGCTTTTGTGGTCACTTGCCATAGTGGTGTTACACTAGCGGCAGCGCATGCTCTTAAATTGGCGCCTCAACTATTGGAAAAAACTTTTAATACTTCTTTTGCAGCGTTCTCTCCAAGGAGGTTCAATGTTCAACCGATTACCTAACATCATAAGGAAGCCTATCATATTTTACTTCGATAACGAGCCTATCGAGGCGTTAGAAGGCGACACAATAGCATCAGCACTTTTATCGGCGGGGGTTGTTGAGTTTCGAAAATCGGCGCTCTCTCATAACAAGAGAGGGCCATACTGCCTTATGGGAACTTGCTTTGAATGTTTGTTAGAAGTTGATGGTGTCACACAACAACAGACATGTTTAATCGAGGTAAAAAATAATATGCGAGTATGTCGAGAAGAAACAAAAAGGTTAATTACTAATGACGGTTGATGTTGATGTAGTGGTAATTGGTGCTGGGCCTGCGGGGATGTCATGCTCAAGGGTTTTAGCGCAACATAATGTTAATGTTGTAGTGCTCGACGAGCAAAATGCCCCCGGAGGACAAATTTACAAAAATATTGAGGGAGTGACAGAAAAACGACCGGCCGACTTAGATTTTTTAGGTAAGTCGTATGCAGAAGGTATTGAAATAGCGAACAGATTTCGGGCCGAAGACATAGATTACCGACCGGGTAGCTCGGTCTGGCAGATTAGCAGTTCAGTTGTTGGAAAGCGAAGAGAGTTAATTTATAGCGCTGGCGGAAAATCCCATAAATTAATGGCTAAATATATTGTTTTAGCCACTGGAGCAATCGAGAGGCCAATCCCTGTGCCGGGCTGGACTTTGCCTGGGGTGATGACAGCTGGAGCATTGCAATCTCTTTTGAAAACCTCGGCAGTTTACCCAACAGGAAAACTAGTCATTGCGGGAAGTGGCCCTTTGACGCTTCAACTAATATCACAATTGATGGATGCGAACATTGAAATTGCAGCATTTGTGGACACAACTCCAGCGGGTAGCCTCTTTCGGGCGGTTTTCCATCTACCCCGAGCACTGCTGGCACCGGAGTACTTAAAGCGGGGTTGGCATTTGGTAAGAAAATTGAAAAAATCTGGGATAAAAATGTACTCTGTGGCCAGTAATCTCGAAATATTTGGTGATCAAAAAGCTACTGGTTTGTCATTCACCTCACGAGGCTCTAGGTATGGTATTGAAGCTGATGTTATAGCTCTGCACGAAGGTGTTATTCCGAATACACAGACGGGCCGTTTATTAAATATCGAACACCAATGGGACAATTCTCAAAACGCCTTTCGCCCAGTTCTTGATGGTTCCGGAGAAACGTCTGTAGCTGGCGTATTTGCTGCAGGTGATAACGCGGGAATTTTAGGAGCAAAATCTGCCGTATTGAGTGGAGAAATAGCGGGATATGCAATTGTTGAAAAGCTTGGATTTATAAAGGAATCTGCTCGAGACTTAATCATTGAAGAGGCTAAATTAAGGCGGTTCATCGAAAATGGTGTACGGCCGATGCTTGAGGCGCTTTACCCAGCTCCTGACTGGATTGCGTCAGCGGATAATGAAACAATAATCTGTCGCTGTGAGGAAGTACTAGCAGGTGATCTTAGAAAAATCGTTGCAGACGGCTGCGCAGGCCCAAATCAAGCAAAGGCGTTTTTGAGATGTGGTATGGGTACTTGTCAAGGGCGCATGTGTGCATCGACCGTGACAGAGATAATCGCAAAAGAGTTAAAAAGGCCGGCTAATATGGTGGGCTCGTATAACATTCGGCCTCCTATTAAACCAATTTCGCTCGGTGAACTTGCATCTCTCAACGAAGGGTAGTGCTAAAAAGATCCACTTACTGCTAAATAAGTTCATGCTTATCTTGTTGTGGTTTAGAAATATTATCGCAGAAAAGTTTTGATGAGGAGATGATGAACGGAATTAAAGAATTTTCCCATAGAAGCATAGAAGTGAACGGGGGAAGTGTGTCTTTTATTGACGGTGGTTCTGGGCCCACTTTATTTTTGATGCATGGTATCGGCGGTAATTCTCGATCGTGGCAAGAGCAATTTAAGGGATTAACCTCTGAATATAGAGTAATTGCATGGGATGCGCCCGGGTATGGTAACAGCGCATTACGAAACAGTACGCTTGCCGACTATGTAGCAACGGCAACAGGGTTGCTTGCTGCGCTCAATGTTGAACACGCTAATATACTTGGACACTCCATGGGGGGGGTGATTGCACAAGGAATGGCAGGGTCGGAGGGTGTTGAGGTTGATAAATTGATTTTATCAAGTACTTTTATGGGGCACGGAGAGCCTCTGGCAGAACCTTTACAAGCTGGTTACATTTCGCGTTTGGATGATATTACGTCGATGTCGCCTAAGGAATTCGGTAGGGCCAGAGCAAAATCAATGTTGGCCAGTCCACCATCGGAAGAAATTTTTCAAGAGGTTGCAAAGATAGCATCAGAAGTGAAAAAGTCGGGGCTTCTTTCAGCCTGTGAAGTACTAAACTACTCAGATACCAGCCCATTTTTAAAAGGGTTTACAAAACCGGTTTTAATTATCACTGGTTGCCATGATAAGATAGTTTTACCAACACGGTCTACCAATATGGCCGCTTATATTGCTGATGCGCAGCATATTGAATTTGAAAATAGCGGGCATGCTGCATACTTGGAAGAGCCATCGGCTTACAACGCGGCTATTAAAAAATTTTTATCCAATGGATGAAATACTCACCGCCCCGTTACTCAAATATTTAAAAAAACTGAGTTAAAAATTTTTCATTGACTGAAGCGTTGCAGCTACTAATTCGATATACCCGCTCGTTTCAATTGTGACTGGAACTTTGCTATTACATTGTCTTTCTCAGCCTCATCGACTTGTGCAACTAGTTCTGTATTGAAATCGGGTTTTTTCAAATGCTTGGTTATTACGTCACGTGCAATATTTGATGCCTTTCCTTTCGGCAGCATCTCAGACTGACACATGCCAACGAGCATCATAGCCCTCAAGTGCATTGGCCGGCTGGGGTTGTCTATTTTCTCTATGATTTTTGATTCTTCCAAATAGGAGGCTAAAATATCGTCAAGTCTCGCTGTTATCTTATCCTTCAACTCCTGGTCTAACTGAGACTTTTCTATCTGGTAAAAACTAGAAGTAATTTGTTCCATTTTCCTATTTGGTGGTAAGTCTGGACTAACGATAGCACTTATAGATGATGGTTTGATTAAAAGTGTTTCTATGTGTTCCTGAATAAATTGCTCTAATTTATCCTCAGCCATTTTGCTGGTCGTTAACGAAAGAAGAAGCGCTATTTTGCGGGCGGGAGACCTCAACGATGGAATAAGAGTGTTTATTGCCTCTTTTAAACCTGTTAATCCGCCCTTATTGATGAGCCGGGTTTGACGTTCAGTCAGCGCTTCTGCCATTTGGGCACCACCTAAGACTTCGTCCTTGGTAATCACTCTATCTAAAATGGCGTTGAAACGCTCTTTTTCTCCGGTCTCGCCCTCTTTTGACAACTTGCCAGACCCTGCAATTTGCTGCTCGGCTCGCTCAAGGAGTATTAGTTGACTAATCTTAAAGCTTGGTCGTGCCATAATCTGGTTCAGTTTTGCCTTGGTCCACTCCATACTTTCCTCTTGGAGTTCATCTAACTCATCAGTTTTTAAAGACCCAGACCCTAGATCAAGCATTTCTATTACAGCACTCCCTAAATCTAACTGGTCGCCCAGTAAATCTTGGATTACGGAATTGTTTGCTAAAATATCAGCAACAAATCGATCAAGAGCCGCTTCAACTCCCGGATCATCTAGATCCGATGCCCAACGAATAGTTTGAAGTAATTTCCCCCAATAACTTCGTGTATCTATCAATTCTTTCGCTATGATAACATTTAGTAAATATTCTAGCTCTACTTCTGAGGCCGTCTTCTTCAACTCTGATATAGCCTCGGTAAAGCTGGTTTTTCTGATCGCGGGCAAGCCTCTTTCCTCAGCTTGATTTGCCTTGTCGGTTATTTCTTGCATAAATTCAAATAAAATATCCCGTCTTTCATTCGAACTTGCATCGCTATTTTCTGATTGGATTTTAGCCACCTTGCCCACCGCCGAGGGCACCAAAGTATCGGCGTCATTCAAGCGCTTTATTTCCTTGCCGTTATGAATAACTTCCATGGCGGTGATATTATTTTTATCTAAATATTTTCGAAAAAGACGGTTGAGTGTTGTGAGCGCATCGGGTTTCAAAAGATCGTCTGCTACTTCGCAGTTGGGAGCCGTATCGATCTCTCCAACGAATATTTTTTCTTGTACCGCGTCTTTTATTTTTTCAAATACGAAATCTTCTTCTTCTAAATCGTTGATAGATTTTTCAATTAAAATACTATCGTGAACTACGCGAACGCCGCTAACACCAGACTCTCCAAGAATTTGGGCTGCGACTTCTTCGATTTCAGACTTATTGTTTACGGTACCATCGATTTGCCAAGTATCACCGTGAAGAGCAAGAATTTCAAAGGGCATGGGAAATTTCCTAATACTTCCAGATATTTTACAACTGTTTAGTCTAAAACCATTTTTTCAATAATTAAAGCCTATGTTAATCGATTTTGTTAAATAAGAATTTTTGAATAATGCATTTTTTAAGATTTGATAGAGCGTCATGTGGGGATATTTTACTTAAATGATTTTTTAGCAAATTTCTGTTCTGTTAAAAGATTAATCAAGTTACCAGAAAATATAATTATTCCACCCAAAAAAATCATCATATCCCAAGATTCGTTATAGATAGCCCATCCGATTAGCGCTATCAAAGGTAATCTCATAAAATCAAGGGGGGAAACAACTGCTGCGTCGGCATGTCGAAATGCATGCGCAAAGCAGAAATGTGAACCTAGACCAGTTAAGCCAATTAGTGTAATCCACGGCCAGGATTCTAAGGTGGGATAATTCCAACTTGGTAAAGAGGCAATGAAGCCAATCGGGAGTTGAACAAGGTTCATATAGAAGATAATGGTAAGGGGTGACTCCGTTGCTGCCATATGACGCGTGAAGACATATGTCGAGGCAAAACAGAAAGTTGCAAAAAGCACAACCAATGCCGCTGGTTGTATAATCTGTATCCCTGGCCGCAGAATAATCATAATACCCGCGAAACCAAGCAAAATAGCCAATGTTCTATATCTTGTTAAAGGTTCTTTTAAAAATATTACTGCTAAAATAGCCGTCCAAATTGGAGCCGTAAATTCTATAGCAAAAACTTCAGCAAGCGGCAGGAAGGCAACACCGTATAGCCACCCAGTTTGGCCGCCAAAATGAATCGTATTTCTCAAGAGATGCAATTTCGGCTTCGCTGTTTTTACTTTATTAAATCCGATAAAGGACAAGATTATTATTAACGCAATTAGACAGAAAAGGCTCCGAGTGAAAGATATTTGGAAGGCATTTAGTTCAGAAGAAAGTTCACGGCCGGCTATTGCCATGCCGGAAATAGATACGAGTGCTCCAATCATCCATAAACTAGCTAGAAGTGGGCGCTGTTTTCGTAGGCTCATAATACAATCGCTTTGCCAGTGTCTTAAAAAGAACGATGTAAACTATCCAAGTTTACATATGCGGGAAAGAAACAATCTTTGGAATAGATAATTTTAAAATCAAAACAAAAAATTATGCCAAAAATCAGATAAAATGTGCCTAACCTTAGCGATATTTTTTTCATTTTTATAAAAAAGACTTGAAATAGTACTAATTAAGTACAATTAACATTGTTTTTCTTTTAAAACAGCTTATGTTGAGCCTGGGAAAACGAGATTAGCTGATGCTTAAATTAAATAGACTTACAGATTATGCAGTTGTCGTCTTAGGGCAACTCGCCAGAAATAGTGGCAAGGTAGAGACTGCGACAGAGATTGCGATGTCAACAGGTATCCCTTTGCCTACGGTATCAAAAATCTTAAAAATTCTAAGCAGCGCCTTTATCGTTATGTCCCATCGGGGTGCCGGCGGAGGGTACTTGCTTGAGCGTCGTGCTGATGATGTTCGAGTGGCCGAAATTATAGAAGCCTTTGAAGGGCCAATTGCGCTAACAGCCTGTGTGGACAGCGCTGTGGACAATTGTAGTATTGAAGCACTCTGCCCTATGAAGGGGAACTGGAATACAGTTAATGAGGCAATCAGGACTACACTGTTTAGCTTAACTTTGGCAGATATGATAACCGCTTCTCCTCTTGATAAAAGTGAAAAAGGCCTGAGTCACATTAAGGCTCAACCGTACCGAAACTAAAAACCATATTTTACGAAATGAGTGTAAAGAACAGCCATGTCCATTGATGCAAATACCGCCGAACAGGTAAAAGAACTAGAAGTTGACAAGTACAAATATGGCTTTGTCACCGACATAGAGATGGAGACGGCTCCAAAGGGGCTGAACGAAGATATCATTCGTTTCATTTCCGCCAAAAAAGAAGAACCGGATTGGTTGCTTGAATGGCGCCTAAAGGCTTATCGACACTGGTTAACTATGGAAGAGCCAGATTGGGCAAAGGTTGGTTACGATAAAATAGATTATCAGGACCTGCATTATTATGCTGCGCCAAAGAATATCGATCGGCCGAAGAGTTTGGATGAGGTGGATCCAGAATTACTAAAAACGTATGAAAAACTTGGTATACCGCTAAAAGAACAGGAGCTCTTGTCGGGTGTTGTGGCTGTTGATGCTGTTTTTGATTCGGTTTCGGTAGCTACGACATATAAGGCCAAACTGACTGAAATGGGTGTAATTTTTTGTTCGATATCTGAAGCAGTTCGTGAATATCCAGAGCTTGTTGAGAAATATATTGGATCGGTTGTGCCTTATGCCGACAATTACTTTGCAACGTTGAACAGCGCCGTTTTCACAGATGGATCTTTCGTTTACATTCCAAAGGGACTCAGATGTCCAATGGAGCTCTCCACTTATTTTCGCATAAACGCTGAAAATACTGGACAGTTCGAGAGAACGCTTATCATCGCTGATGAAGGCGCTTACGTCAGCTATTTAGAAGGGTGCACTGCACCACAGCGGGATGAAAACCAGCTGCACGCAGCGGTTGTTGAACTCGTCGCATTGGACAATGCAGAAATAAAATATTCAACCGTTCAAAATTGGTACCCGGGAGATGAAAACGGCAAAGGTGGAATTTATAATTTTGTGACCAAACGAGGCGCCTGCAGGGGAGAGAACTCGAAGATTTCCTGGACACAGGTAGAAACAGGTTCAGCTGTGACATGGAAGTACCCTAGTTGCATACTGCAAGGTGATAACTCGATCGGTGAATTCTATTCGGTGGCAATTACGAATAACGCCCAACAAGCGGATACGGGCACGAAAATGATCCATCTTGGAAAAAATACCCGATCAATAGTAATTTCAAAAGGTATAAGCGCAGGTCGAGCAGATAATACCTACAGAGGATTAGTTAAAATCATGCCGAAGGCCGAGGGTGCTAGGAATTTTACCCAGTGCGATAGTCTGTTAATAGGCAACAAATGCGGCGCACACACTGTTCCCTATATAGAATCGCGTAATCCGTCAGCTAGAGTTGAGCATGAGGCAACTACATCTAAAATTAGTGAAGACCAGATGTTTTATTGTATGCAACGAGGCCTATCTTCTGAGGCAGCAGTATCCTTAATTGTTAATGGGTTTTGCAAAGAAGTAATGAAAGAGCTTCCTATGGAGTTCGCAGTTGAGGCGCAAAAATTGATCGGTATAAGCCTTGAGGGAAGCGTCGGCTGAGTAAAAATAGAAAACTGAAATAAATTCTGGGAAAAATGAGATGTCTATCTTGTCGATAGAGAACTTGCACGCAAATGTGGGTGAAACTGAAATTTTGCGTGGCATTAATTTGAAAATTGAACCTGGGGAGGTTCACGCTGTCATGGGGCCAAACGGTTCCGGCAAAAGCACGCTTTCTTATGTTTTAGCGGGTCGAGATGGATACTCCGTGACTGGTGGTTCAGTTGAATTTAAGGATAAAGACCTGTTGGAACTTGAAGCGGATGAAAGAGCTAATGAAGGCGTATTTCTCGCCTTTCAATACCCAGTAGAGGTACCCGGTGTCACCGGTATGACATTCTTACGCGAGGCATATAATTCGCGGTTGCGATATGAGGGGAAAGACGAAGCAGATGCTATGGAATTTCTTAAGTTGGTCAGGTCAAAGGCAAAAGACCTGAACATGAGCGACGATATGCTCAAACGACCCGTGAACGTAGGTTTTTCGGGTGGTGAAAAAAAGCGAAATGAGATACTCCAAATGGCAGTCTTAGAGCCGAAACTAGCAATATTAGATGAAACTGATTCAGGTTTGGATATCGACGCCCTTAAGCTTGTCGCAGATGGTGTTAATGCGTTGCGAACCAGCGAGCGGAGTATGCTCATTATAACCCATTATCAAAGGCTGCTGGATTACATTGAACCAGACCACGTTCATGTTTTGGCGCACGGTCAGATCCAAAGGTCGGGCGGTAAAGAACTTGCGCTGGAACTAGAAGCAAACGGTTATGCGGAATTTGATGGTAAGGTTTGATTATGAACTCAAGTGTTGAATCAATTGTACCGTTTAATCAATTCATAGACTCCGCACAAGGCGATCATCAGCACGGAAACCGTGGCGACTGGCTTTCTGAAATAAAAGAAAAGGGTAGGATCGAGTTTTACAAGTTAGGTTGGCCGTCTCCTAAATTCGAAAGTTGGCGATACACCAATCTAAATAAATTAGCAAAAACTCAATTCTCTCTCCCTCAAGATATGGAGCTAGCTAAACTACCATATCAAGATATTCTGCCTGTTGATGCTCCTAAAATAGCTCTGGTAAATGGAAAATTTAACCGGGAACTTTCAGACCTCTCTACGATTAGCGAAGGCGTTTTAGTAAATAACTTCCACGACATGCGCGATGAGCAGAGAGCTCTATTTAGTCGCAAAAATCCCACTGCTCTTCCGAAAGAGGGTTTGCCTGTTAAAGCCTTGAATGACGCGATTTTGTCAGATGTCCTTTTTATCGAGATAATGCCTGGCTGGCAATTCGACCTTCCACTTCATATCGTCTCGATTGGATGTGGTGATCACGTCGGTTTCTCCTCAAAAATATTTGTGTCTGCTGGTGAAAATTGTCACCTTGATATCGTAGAAAGTCATGCAGGTGAATATGGAAGTACATATTTCTCAAGTTGTGTAAGCAATATCGATATAAAAGCTGGAGCTAGGCTCGGGCACTACAAACTTCAAAACGATACAAATACGTCAACCCACCTAGCTTTGACCCAAACGAGTATTGAAGCTAATGCAGTCTATGACAACTTCGTAATGAGTGTTGGTGGAATACTCTCGAGAAATGAAGTCCGTAGTTTTATAGCGGCTTCAGGGGTTGACTGCTGCGTTAATGGTGCCTACTTGGGCACTTCAAATCAGCACATAGACAACACGACGTTCATTGAACATGCGGCTGAAGGCAGCAAGAGCAGAGAAGTTTATAAGGGTGTATTGGCCGATTATGCTAAGGGAGTTTTTCAAGGGAAAATATTCGTCCATCCTGAAGCACAAAAAACAGATGGTTATCAGATGAATAGAGCCCTGCTTCTATCTGATAACGCGGAAATAGATAGCAAACCTGAATTAGAAATATACGCTGACGATGTAAGGTGTAGTCACGGGGCAACAGTTGGTGAATTGGAGGAGGAGCACCTTTTTTATCTGAAAGCTCGTGGGATAAATGCAGAGTCCGCCAGGCGTTTGTTGGTTGAGGCGTATATAGGGGAGGTCATAGATGAAATCAAATCACAAAGCATTAGAGAAGCACTTAGTAAACTTGCGAGTGATTTATTGAAAAAGAAATTATTCGAGAGAAGCAATGAAAGATAGCAAGAAAACGTTTGATCCAAATCAGGTACAGGAAGACTTTCCAATACTGGGCCAGTCTGTTCGTGGTAAGCGATTAGTATACTTAGACTCAGCAGGATCCGCCCAAAAGCCCGCACAAGTTATTAACGCTGTCAGCGAAGTCTACGAGCAGGAATACGCTAATGTTCATAGAGGCCTGCATTACTTATCGGAACAAGCTTCAAGTAGATATGAAAATGCTCGATCCAAAGTTGCATCATTTATAAATGCAGAAAAGGATCACGAAGTCATTTTCACCAAGGGCACAACCGAGGCAATTAACCTGGTGGCAAATAGCTATGGGCGGGATAATGTTAAGCCTGGTGATGAAATAGTAATCACTCATGCCGAGCATCATTCTAACATCATTCCATGGCAACTTCTCAGAGATCAAGTTGGGTGTGAACTTAAAGTCGTGCCAGTAGATGACGACGGCGGGATAACTATCGAAGATTTCAAACGAGTTGTAACGGACAGAACAAAAATCGTAGCTTTCTGCCACGTCTCTAACGTTTTAGGAACCGTGCTACCGGTCAAAGAAATCAACAGTTTGGCGCATGCGCACGGCGCTATAACCGTCATCGATGGGGCTCAGGGTATCGTTCATATGCCTATTGATGTTCAGGACCTAGATGTTGATTTTTACGCCTTTGGTGGACACAAATTATATGGTCCATCGGGAATTGGCGTTCTTTATGGAAAAGAAAAAATTCTAGAGTTGATGTCCCCCTATCAAGGAGGTGGAGGGATGATAAATACGGTCTCTTTTGAAAAAACAACTTGGGCAGACCTTCCAGATAAGTTCGAAGCCGGGACCCCGCCAATCGCACAAGCCATCGGATTGGGTGAGGCGATAGATTATATCAACAGCTACGGTATAGAAGCTATTGGCGATCACGAGTTGGACGTGCTTAATTACGCTATGCAGAAGTTGGCATCTATTGAAGGCTTAAAATTGATAGGGACAGCTCCCGGAAAAGTTAGTGTCATATCATTCACGATGGATTGCGCTCACCCCCACGATATTGCTACTATTATCGATCAGAATGGGGTAGCGGTTAGAGCAGGGCATCATTGTGCACAACCACTTATGGAGAGGTTTGATCTTCCGTCTACCGCACGAGCTAGCCTTGGTCTATATAATACTCGTGAGGATATTGACCTTCTGGCTGAGAGTTTAGAAAAGGTGCAGGAGATTTTCAAATGAGCGAGTTTGCAACAGAAACCAATCCATACGGATCATTTATGACGGAACCCGCAGTACCTGAAGGAACATCAGCAAGAGCTGGGGCGAAATTATTGGAAGGTCAACAAAAAGCCCCTGATGAAGCAATAGTTGAGGCACTCCGAACCGTTCATGATCCAGAAATACCGGTTAACATCTATGATCTGGGCTTGATATATGATACGGAGCGTCTAGAAGATGGAGACGTTCGTATTTTGATGACTTTAACGGCCCCAGCGTGTCCGGTTGCAGGTGAAATGCCATATGACGTCGCAGCTGCCGTTTCCGGGGTAGATGGTGTGGGGGAAGTCGAAGTGGTCTTAACATGGGAACCCCCTTGGACACAGGATAGAATGACGGAGGACGCGAAATTAATCCTTAATATTTATTGATTAATTTTTGTTCTAATATTTAGAAACTTTGTATATTATTGAATAAAGTATTATGAGGTATACAAATGTTACATTTTGAACCAGGAAAAGCACCTATAACCCTTACAGCAGCAGCTGTAGAGAGAGCAAAATATCTGATTGAAAAAAGTGAAGATAAAAAAATACTCGGCCTACGGGTCGGTGTAAAATCTACTGGCTGTTCAGGGCTAAGTTACTTTGTCGAGTATGCGACCGAGCAGAAGAAATTTGAAGATAAAGTAGAGGAGAGCGGAGTTACACTCTTTATAGATCCAACAGCTGTCATGTTTATCTTGGGATCTGAAATGGACTATCAAGAAAGCAAAATGTCTTCTGGATTTATCTTTAATAATCCCAATGAAGTGAGCCGTTGCGGATGCGGGGAAAGCTTTTCAGTTAAGTGACAGCCCCCAACTTGGTAACGTTGCGTCTCCGTTAAACCTTTTTTAGGACACTTAAAACTGCTTAACAGCAATGAAAAAGTAATAGAAGTTGTCGTATTCTTCTAAAAAACAGCGTCCTCTTAAGGGTGTGCTATTTTTTATGGTAGCAATTTTTCTTATTGCCGTTGTCGACACGGTTTGTAAAATTTTCACTAGGGACCTTCATTCGATCCAACTTGTATGGGGTTACTTCGTTGGAATAAATCTAACATTATGGATCTACTTTCTTTTCAAGGGCGAAAAATTCTCTAATCTCCGAACAACTGAGAAGCCGTTGTTGCAAATTCTGCGTCCTGCTTTCCTGGTTTGTTCGATATCAAGTCTCTTTATCGGGCTCACCTATTTGCCAATAGCTGAAGCCACAGCAATTGGTTTTGTAGCGCCATTGTTCATAACAGCCCTTTCTGTTCCTATTCTAAAAGAGCAAGTAGATCTGCACAGATGGGCCGCGGTTGTTGTTGGCTTAGTGGGCGTTGTTGTAATCATTCGTCCAGGCGGCGATCTCTGGCAATTGGCTTCAGCTATGCCATTGTTGGGAGCCCTATTTTTCGCGCTTTTTCAAATTATGACGAGGTTATTGGCTGCAACTGAAAGGACACATACAACTCTATTTTATACCGGTCTTGGGGGTTTAGCTTGGTCCAGCCTAATTGTGCCTTTCGTCTGGACCACACCATCTGTCACGCATATCCTTGTGTTCTTAGCAACCGGAACTATGGGAGCTATGGCTCATCTATGTATGGTTACCGCTTTCGATAACGCTGAGGCCTCATTCTTGGCACCTTATAATTACACCAAGCTGATATGGGTGGCGGCTCTGGGGTATTTAGTTTTTAGCGACATACCAAGCCTGGATATGTGGCTCGGAGCAATCATCATAGTTTCAGCAGGTTTTTATGTTCTCTACCGAGAAAAAAATGTAAATGTAAAAACGTAGACTTTTTGAAGAGGATAGTAATTGTGGCTGAGGTAATTAATGGGGGGTGTCATTGTGGGAATATTACTTTGTGCTTCAACATTTCTAGCTCTTTTGACGAATTACCCATAAGGGCATGCCAATGCAGCTTTTGTAGGAAACATAACGTTAGAGCAACTGCCGATCCAAATGGCGAGCTTGAAGTTGATATCAAAGATAAAAGTAAACTATCTAAGTATCGTTTCGGTTTGGGAATAACGGACTTTTTGGTTTGCAAGGAATGTGGAATATACGTTGCGGCCGTTATGGAAGATCCTGAAAATGGAAAACTGCTCGCCACGTGTGTAGTCAATGCATT
The DNA here is from genome assembly GCA_002690995.1 of Rhodospirillaceae bacterium. Classification (GTDB taxonomy): domain Bacteria; phylum Pseudomonadota; class Alphaproteobacteria; order Thalassobaculales; family Thalassobaculaceae. The sequence continues at coordinate 20,499 of NZGS01000095.1, read as the reverse complement.
GGATGTTTCTGATAAAAACGTTAAGGCTCCGGCTGCTGCCCACTATGAAGAGGAAACATCAACTGATCGTCTGCAAAGAAGGCGAAAGCGGTGGATGAGAGCAAACCTCATCGGCTAAATTCATGCCTTCTTAATGCCACTAATTCGTTTCAGTACACCAGGTATAAATTCTTTTGCTTGAATATTGATAAACCCAGCATTGCTGAAATATTGCATGCAATCATCGACAGAATGCGCTAACCCCGTTGAATTATTAAGTGTTTGTGCAAGCCCCCACATGGCGGGGTCAGCTGGTCCATCTCGGCTGCCGTTTAATGCTTCACCTATTAAATGCATTTCTCCTCCTGCAACAAGAGCGTCGTATGACTTGGATATAACATGACCGATCGCCTCTCGCCCATACATTGGTAAATTACTTGCCATAAGGGCGACATCGATATCCGATGGGAAAGCGTCAAAATTGAAGTCTGCTGCCAATGTTGATATGCGATCAGAAAGGCTGAATGACCTGATGAATTCTGCAGCTACTTGCACTACTTCGGGAAGGTCTAAAACGGTAGCTGTCAGTTTTGGATATTTTTTGCAGGCTTCTATGCAATAAGCCCCCGAACCACCGCCAATATCGAGAAGTTTTGTCCTGCCAGTGAGGTCCACCTGTCGGAGGAACTGTCGACCAGCCCCTCGTCCGATACTGAAAGTAGCCTCGTGATACCGGCGCGCCTCAGAGAGTGAAATATTCTTTACTGTTTTATTATTTAGTTCAGGGGAAGATTTTTCTCTGAGGAATTCCGCTAATTGTCCCCATTTATCCCAATCTGGGTGCGTGAAAAACATCCACTCTCCTGCATAGGTAGATTTTTTTCTAACTAAAAATCTTTCTACGTCTGGAGCGTTCTCAATAAATTGTTGTTTTCGGACAATTAATCCTAAGCCGAGGCAAGCAATAATGATTCGTTCGGCGTTTAGTTTGCTTATACCTAAAGCATCTATGAGTAAGTGCTCTGTGTTTGCGCCTTCGCTAATCTTAGAGAATAGATCGAGCTCGACAGCTGCCAATAGAGCACCAGTCTCTCGGTAAGCTCGTGCAAGTCTTTGAAGCCGAACGGTGTTCGGCCGACTTGGATCCAAATTAACGACCCTTCCAGTTTGGTTTTCTTTTTTCGGAAAACGCTAATGGACCTTCAATCATATCCTCACTGGCGTATAGTGTTTTGACGCTATCATATTCTTTAAGCATTGCCTCTTTAACATCACTATGTTCTAAGCCACGCCTTATTACATCCAGGCTTGTCCGAATTGAAACAGGGGAACATTCTAAAATTCGTTTTGCGAAATCCTTGGCGGCTGTAACCGCTTGTCCCTCAGGCACTAATTCTGTGACGAAGCCGAGTTGATAACCCTCTGCTGCCGGAACGTGTCTTCCTGTTAATATCATTCCCATTGCACGTTTTAAGGGTATCATTCTTGGGAGGCGATGAAGACCCCCTGCCAAGGCAGCTAGTCCGACCTTAGGCTCCGGCAAGGCAAATAGTGCATTTTCAGCGGCAATAATCACATCGCATGCGAGAGCAAGTTCAAAACCTCCACCCATAGCTACGCCGTTTACAGCTGCTATAAGAGGCTTAGTTCTCTCAAAACGCTCGGTTATTCCACCAAATCCACTTTTGGGCTTTTCTCGAGAACCTCCTTCTGCTTGCCAACGTAAGTCGTTTCCCGCACTGAAGGCACGATCACCTTCGCCTGTTAATATGCCAACCCAAATTTCTGGGTCGTTTTCAAATTCGTCAAAAATTTCGTGTAACTCAAAATGCGCTGGCGAATGAAGGGCATTCATGCGTTCAGGTCGGTTTAATGTAATTGTAAGGATATGACCGTCCCTATCTGCTTTAAAAAATTCTGGCATATTTAGCTCCTCTTAAAAACTTATGCTGCTTCTTTAACCTGTCTTGGTTTATAGATGGCGGTATGTTTAATCTGCGTTAAAAGCGAATTCTCTTCACCAATGACCGATACGTCTATCTCAACAAAGCTGTGACCCTTTCTTTCATACAAATTTGTTACTAATGCGTGTGCCGCTATGGTCTGGCCAACATGTGCGGCTGTTATATTTTGAATTTCGCTTCCGACATGTATCCATGGTCCCAACAACACATTCATCGACAATGCTCTGTTCGCCAAACGTAAGATCCAACCTGGATGGATAATGCCTTCTTTTTTAAAAATTTTACTTGGTTCTCTAACATCCTGTAGATACTGAGTCTGGTCCTCCCTAGACATTATCTGCTTAAAAGTTCCAAGCGTCTTTCCAATTGGAAGGGATGTTTTGGAGGCTTGAGGGCGTTTTTCAAATTCTGGAAGTTCGACCTCTTGAAAATCAATCCTCTTTCGTTCTGACGAGCTGGCGGCCAATTTAGCGATCCCAGTAGCGCATCGTTCACCCAAACTTTCAACAACTAGTGATAAACTATTGTCTAAAGGATCACCTATGATATCCGTCTTCGCTCCATCGTAGACAGGTTTAAGTAAGCGACATTCAGCATAACCGTTATTTAGCCATTCTTCTCCAAAGTGTTGAACCATAGGGTAAATCATGTACGCATATATCTCTACGCCAGGGACGAGTCCGCCTTTGAAACCAAATTTTTTTGCAACAGAGTCATCATGTATTTTATTCTCTGAACTAGCCGATAAATTATAAGCTTGGACGGAATGTTTAAGGGTTGAAGTGTTAATCATTCCTTGGGCTCCTGTAGTATCTATGTATTATTTTTTGTCGGACCATTTTGACAGAAACACTAATCTTCTAGTTAAAGGTTGTTTTGTAAATTTAAATGTTCACTCAATGATACTATTTTTGCGGTGATGATTTGGCAAATAAGTAATTTTTTTAGCATATCAAAGATAACTGCTATTATCATTAATGAGCGCCTTAACGAGCACACCAAAGTGTGAAGGCAATTGCATTCGTATTGATTGGGGGAAGCGTTATGAAGGCTGCGGTATTTAAAAATTCTGGATTACCACTATCAATTGAAGAAATAGAAGACCCAGTTCCCTCGCCGACAGATATGGTTATAAAGGTTTGCGCATGTGGTATTTGCGGTACCGATTTGCATTGGTCAGAAATTAACAATGAGGAGTCAGGTTTTCGTGATATCCATCCTGGTGCTGTAATGGGGCATGAATTTTCAGGCGAAATAGTTGAAATTGGCAAAGACGTCACCAATAATTGGAAGATAGGAGCGCGCGTGTGTGCTATGCCCCAAATAGGATGCGCGAAATCTAGCAATTGTAGAGCGGGTAGACCTCATCGTTGTGATAAAGCATTGAATCGTGCCACCCCGGGAAACCCTGGTGCTTATTCAGAATTTGTGCGTATTGGCGCTCAGGAAACTTTTCGTTTGCCTGATAGTGTAACGTTCCAAGAGGGAGCTCTTGTTGAACCTTTAGCTGTAGGCTTACATGCGGTGAAAAGAGCCAAAATTACGGCTGGAGACAATGTCTTGATTGTGGGAGGTGGTCCTGTGGGACTTTCTGTTGCCGTTTGGTGCAAGTTTTTTGGAGCGCGATATATTATTGTAAGCGATTTGATCGCGGACCGGGGAGAAAAGGCGGGTGACTTTGGTGCTACTGGTTTTGTAGATGCTTCTGTTTCTAACGTGCCAGAAACGTATGAAAAAATAGTCGGTTCACCGCCATCAATCATTTTTGATGCGGTGGGAATTGCTGGATCAATGCAGCTTTCGATTGGTTATATTTCAAATTATGGAAAGGTTGTGGTTGTAGGTCTCTGTATGGTATCTGATCGTTTTGAGCCTGCGACAGCAGTTGTGAAGGAAGTCGAAATAATATTTTGTTTTTGCTATGAGTATGCAGACTTCCAAATGACTTTGGAAATGCTCGCCCAAGAGCGTATCGAGGTTAAAGGGCTTGTCACAGAAAGTGTTGGATTTGAACAATTTCCTGAAGCTTTCGAAAGACTGAAGCAACCTAGCAATCAAATAAAGGTTATGTTAAAGCCGCATTAAACATCGTTGCAAAACCAGTTATTAAAATTAATGTTTGACCAAAATTGTTACTAAACCGAGTGGATGTTGTTCCTGAGTTTTAGAATTATGGAGTTGTGGAAATGAGCCAGAATACGGAGCCAACTTTTGTTTCAAGTTGGAATGAATGGGATCCATTGAGGCATGTAATTGTTGGAAGGGCAGATGGCACGTGTATCCCTGCAACCGAACCCGCGCTTGATGCAAAAGTGCCTGAAGATAGCGATATGCGGGGGCAATTTGGTCCACGACCAAAAGATACAATAGATAAAGCAAATGAACTATTGGATGCATTCGCGAGTAAGCTCGAAAGCCGCGGCATCAAAGTAGACCGGCCCACACCAATTGATTTTAATCAAGCCACTTCCACGCCCGATTGGAAGACGGAAACAATGTTTGGGTGTATGCCTCCAAGAGATGTTTTGCTAACTGTTGGAAAAGAAATGCTCGAAGCCACCATGTCTTATAGATGTCGTTGGTTCGAATATTTATGTTATCGGCCATTGCTGCAGCGTTATTACGCTGAGGATCCAGAGATGAGACACGAGGCGGCTCCCAAGCCAAGGTTAACTGAGGCTGATTACAGACCAGATTATTTATCAGAGAAAATTGGCGTAGAAAAACGATTAGAGTGGACGGAGCAGAAATTTTTTGTAACTACCGAAGAAGAGCCATTGTTTGATGCTGCTGACGTTCTACGTTTCGGTCGCGATTTAGTCGTTCAGCATGGCTTTACAACTAACCTTAAGGGTATTGACTGGTTGTCGCGGCACTTTTCAGAACATAGGGTGCGCGCTGTAAATTTTCCGGGCGATCCTTATCCAATTCACATAGATGCAACTTTTACCCCAATAAAGCCAGGCCTCATTTTGAACAATCCCCAACGGAGGTTACCTTTAGATCAGCGGATGATGTTCGAAAAGAATGGGTGGGAAATTGTAGATGCGGCGCAACCGGCGCATAATTCGCCGCCTCCGTTATGTTACTCATCTGTTTGGTTGTCGATGAATGTATTGGTACTAGATCCTAAAACCGTTTGCGTTGAAAAATCTGAAGTTTACCAAGCAGATCAATTAGACAAGTTAGGCATGGAAGTTATTGAAGTTGATTTGCGAGATGCTTACGCATTTGGCGGAGGATTGCACTGCTGCACAGCAGATGTACACCGTGAGGGGAGTTGCGAAGATTACTTTCCTAACTCAATCTGATTAGCTGTCTGTTTCCATCCAGAGCATCCAGATCGCTAGCAGCGGCTTGTTTCCCGCTTTCATTGCGTGCCATATATTAGGTGGATTATGTATCGTCTCACCAGACTTTCTAGCGAGCCAAGGGTTGGCCTCTTGACGCCATTCACCCTCACTGATTACCAGGTAGCCTTCTTCAGGGGGGTGTCGGTGATTTGGGTATTCGACGTTGGGAGCAATTAAGCTAGCTCCCACCCTGACCTTACGATGACTTTCTAGACCGCCCTCTCCAATTATGACAGCATTTGCGTGGCCATTATAAAAATCGTCCGTTTGATCTTTATAGTCGAGGCGTGGCTGCCAAGGCAATTTCTGGGCTATTGCCTCAAATGTGTGTCCTACATTTTTTATAGGTGCAGACGTTTGAGATGCAACACTGAGGGCAGCTTCCAGGTACTCGCACACAGGCGGCAGCTCTTTCTTGTCAGAACCATCTACTTCTCCCGTATCCTCTTTTAGTGCCTGGTGGCATTTCTCAAAAAAGGCTTTGATTGATGATTTTGGTAGGGCACGTGCGGCAGTGCAGTGGGCATCTATAAATGCTGAAAGGTAGGTCGGTCTCTCGGTCATAAAATCAAAGTTCTCCCAGTTAAATAGTATGGAGAAAAACTATGTGATCCAATAAGACATTAATAGCCTATCGTGAGCAAAAAAACCAATATCTTCATAAAGTCGCCTCGCCCTAGTGTTATGGTTTTCTACCTCGAGGCTTAGTCTTTGGATTTCAAGAGTAGGACAGAGCGCTATAGCAAACTCTATAGCTTTGCGCCCAACCCCTGAACCACGGAAAGGTTCTCGCAAGAAAAGCTCGTCCAAGAACCCGTCTTTACCGCCCGCTTCAATAGTGAATCCTATTGCTATAACTAGATACCCTGCCACGTTATCCGCTACATCGATCAACCAAATGCTAACATATGGATTATCCTGTAAAGCGAAGTTAAGAGAAGATGCAATTTTTTCATTACTTACTTGTTGACGATCAAACCTGTAATATTCCCGTATCAGTGTTTTTAAAATATTGGTATCAGCTTTTTCTGCCTTCCTGAATTGAGGCTCTATTTTTTTTGGGGGAGGCATCGCAGTTTTGCTCCTTTATAGATCTCGGCTATTTTATTTTACTAAGAAATTATTGAATAGTTTGTTTTGAACCCAAACTAATGGATGTGTATATTGTTAATATTCGAAGCGAAATACTAGGGCCTTTACCATGACAACATTCAAAAAGAAGCGCTTCTCTCGACGAGGTTTTCTTGCAGGAACTGGGATGCTTGCTGCGGGGATTTCTCTACCTAGCGGCTTACTGAAAGCTAGTGGGTCATCAACGCTAAATTTTTATAATTGGGATACTTACATAGGCGAGACGACCCTTTCAGATTTCAAAAGTTCTACCGGAATAGACGTAAAGATGGATTTGTTTTCTGATAATGACGAATTGTTTGGAAAACTTCGAGCCGGTAATCCTGGCTATGATCTTATTGTGCCTTCAAGCGATTTTGTCGAAAGAATGATAATAGCCGATATGCTTTCGCCATTAGACAATAATGCCATTCCTAACAGGGTGAATGTGGAGCCAACGTTTCTCAATGTAGGATTTGACCCAGGTCGACGTTATTCGCTCCCATACATGTGGGGAACAATGGGGATTGGTTATAGAAAATCAAAAGTGGATGGAACTCCCGATAGCTGGAAATGGCTACTGGACTCATCAAAATATCGTGGAAAAATAGCGCTTTTAAGTGAAGCTGGTGACGTGCTGGGCGCAGCTTTTAAATACATGGGACATCCACTGAACACAACAGATCCAAAAATCATTACCCAAGCAGAACAGCTATTAATAAAACAAAAACCAAATATCAAAGTGTTTGCACCAGATAATGGACAGGACCTATTACTTTCCGGTGAGGTGGATCTGGCAATGGAATGGAATGGAGATATACTCCAAGTCATGGAGGAGGATCCTGATATTTCCTACGTCGTTCCAAAAGAAGGTTCAGTCGTATGGGAAGATGCCCTGGCTATTCCAAATGGTGCCCCAAACCCTCAAAATGCCCACAAGTTCATTAACTTCTTACTGGGTGCTGAAGCTGGTGCGGCTATAGCTGAATTTATACAGTATGCTACCCCAAATGTTGCGGCAAAAAAACTGATGCCCGAAGGCTATAAGAATAATCCAGCAATATTTCCTTCAGACACAACATTAGAATCGTGTGAGTCCTCTATCTATAAGGGCGAGGAAGCAGTCAGACTATATGACGAGGCATGGACTAGGGTGTTGGCGGCGTAATTGGATGCTGTCAGGTAGGTTTAGAGCTAGAAATGAAAATAGTAGAAAGGTTTTCTTGGTAACTTTTTTACCGCCAACAATTTGGTTAATACTTTTCCTACTTGCACCAGTTCTTATTATTGTAGTTTATAGCTTTTCACAAAAAGTCGGCTTGATAAATATCGAAGTAAACTGGGTAATGGATAATTACTGGCGAGCCGCGGATCCTCTCTATCTAAAAATTTTTGCAAAGAGTTTTTATATTGCTGGAATTACAACATTTTTGTGCTTCATTATCTCTTTTCCTGTCGCATTAGCCATTACAAAAGTCCGACAAAATTGGAAGTTAATTATTCTAGTTCTTCTAATGCTTCCGTTTTGGATAAATCTGCTCATAAGGACTTATGCGCTAATTGCAGTTTTAAGAACGCGGGGATTTTTGAATTCTGGTTTCGAATGGATAGCAGTTCATTTAGGATTGCGATTTGAACCCGTCCAATTTCTGTACAACGACACAGCTATAATAATAGGTCTGGTTTACATACATCTCCCATTTATGATTCTTCCAATTTATGCTGGTTTGGAAGGCTTTGATGAAACACTCAAGCAAGCTGCCAAAGATCTTGGAAGCTCAAGTATGCAAGTTTATCGTCATATTGTTTTCCCTGTAATTAGGCCCAGTGTTTTTGCTGGTTGCATGTTGGTTTTTATTCCTGCGCTTGGTTCATATTTGACGCCAGAGTTGTTGGGTGGGACAGATGGACAGTTGATAGCAAACGTGATTGAGCGTCAATTCAAGCATGCAAATGATTGGCCATTTGGTGCCGCACTTTCGATGGTTTTAATTTATCTTACCTGTGGCGTAATAACCGTTTGGTTATTAGTTGCAAAGCGCAAGAAATCCTGAAGTGGAAAAGGTAAAACTATCGTTGTTTGGTGAATTCATATCGGCAATTAAACCCAGCTTAAGAAACCCATGGTTGCATATTTCTCTTCTGGTGACCTTATTATTTCTCTATACGCCAATCATTGTCTTGATAATCTTTTCTTTTAACGACAGCCGTAGAAATATCGTTTGGAAGGGCTTTACGCTAAAATATTATAAGAAGATGTTTTCTAATGAAATTCTTGTAGAGGCTTTTTTAAACTCAATAGTAATTGCTCTTATTACTACGATACTGAGCCTGATGTTAGGTGTTTTAACAGCTATTTTATTGTGGCGTTTTCAGTTTCCTCTCAAGTCCTTATATCAAGGAATGATAATGATCCCCGTGATTGTTCCTGAGATATGTATTGGCATTGCGTTTTTGGTGTTTTTTAATTGGATCGGTTGGCCACCTGATCTCATTTGGCCGTTGAATCTTGCAAAAATTATTTTTGCTCATAGCCTGTTTTGTTTCCCATTTGTTGCGATCGTTATTAGGGCAAAGTTGGTCAGTCTAAACAGGGAGTGTGAGGAAGCCGCTAAAGATTTAGGGGCAAACGCTTGGCATGTTTACAGAGATATTTGGTTCCCACATTTAAAACCAAGCCTTATTGCTGGTGGTTTGCTGGCCTTTACTTTGTCGCTGGACGACTTTGTTATAACGTTTTTTACGTCTGGTCCTGAGACTATCACACTGCCAATCAAAATATATTCAATGGTAAGGTTCTCTGTTACCCCAGAGGTGAATGCCGCTTCAACGGTACTTATTGTTGTGACAATTCTTTCGGTCTGTACCGCAATATTCCTTCAAAAAGAAAGTTTAAAGAAGGGAAGTTTTGAATGAGCGCGCCTTTGATTAGTTTGCAGGGACTTTCTAAAAGTTTTCAAGATAATGATGTTGTCAAGTGCGTTGATCTTACTATTGATAAGGGCGAATTTTTTGGAATTCTGGGACCTTCAGGCTGCGGTAAAACCACGCTCCTAAAACTGATTGCTGGTTTGGAGGAGCCTTGTGCAGGGAGGGTAATTATTGATGGGCATGACATGAGCGCGGTTCCGGCAAATCGCCGTCCCGTGAATACAGTATTCCAGTCATACGCTATTTTCCCGCACATGTCGCTGGAGGACAACATAAGCTATGGGTTGAAATTGAAAGGCATTGGCTCTGAAGAGTTAAAAAAACGAGTTTTAGATATGCTAGATGTTGCGGATTTAAAAGGTTTGGAAGGGCGTTGGCCGGATCAACTTTCCGGAGGGCAACTTCAGCGGGTAGCTCTAGCGCGCGCATTAATAATGGAGCCGAAGGTGGTTTTGCTCGATGAGCCCCTTGCCGCTTTAGACGCAAAGTTACGAGAAACTATGAAATATGAGCTGGTGAAGATTCAAAAAGAAATAGGTGTCACATTTATTATGGTTACGCATGATCAACAGGAAGCTTTGTCCATGATGGATAAAATTGCTGTTATGAATGGGGGAATAATAGAACAAGTTGATCAGCCTAGCTTATTATATGAAAAGCCAAAAAATTTTTTTGTAGCAAATTTTATAGGGTCCGCAAATTGTCTCATGGGGAGGGTTACAAAAGTAGAGAAGGGTTGGACGCATATAATGCTTGCAGATCTCAACCAGGAAATCATAGCATTTTCTTATGAAAACTTTAAGGTCAGTGATCGTGTCCAGGTCATCATTCGGCCTGAAAAACTAGCATTTCAGGATACTGAACTTCCTAGCAATCATGAAAAAACTATCAACCGTGTTAGCGGCGAATTATTGGAAATAACATATCATGGGGGTGTTTCTACGCTCAGAGTTGGTTTTAAGAATAAGAATTTAAAACCTCTGATTATTAGTCAACTCAATAACCAGGATCAAACGAAAAACGGGTATCGCATTGGAAGTCATGTTGAAGTTTGCTGGCGACTTGACGCAGCGACGTTGGTGTCTGATAGCTAATATTTTTTCTTCTGAAGAAAATATTGGCTTATCAGTCTAAAGGCTAGGGGCGCAAATAGAATAATAATGCCTATCCTGCAAAGATGGTGGGTTGCCACAAACGGAACGTCTTGCCCAATGCCAATGGCTATCAAGCTCATCTCTGCTAGTCCACCGGGTGCATATGCTAATGTAACGAGATACCAAGGTATCCCAGTGAGTTCCCCTATTAACAGTCCTCCCGCTACGGCAGTTGACATGAGAATAAATGTTGAGCCTATGGAAATTTTTAAAATCCTCAGCACTTCAGCAGGTTTTGTTCCAGTGAACCTGCACCCGATTGCTGTACCTAGTACAACCTGGGCAATGGCAACTAGACCGACGGGGGGTGATGAGCTCGCCCAGCCATTTATATGGGCAATGGCTGTCAGAATCATAGCTCCCAGTAAAAAAGCCGCCGGTAATCTGAGGCATTTTGCTAAAAAGGGGCCCAAAGTGACACTTATCGCCATGGCTAACCATTCAGAAAGTGGGAGATCAAAACCGGGCCCTTCCGGAAGAAGGCCCTCGGGTGTTTCATATCCACCAAATATTCTGAACATAAAAGGTATAGTTAGGACGACGAATAATACTCGGGATGCTTGTGTCAGAGCAATGGCTCTATCATCACCACCCATCTCACCTCCGATAATAGTCATATCGTTTAACCCACCAGGTGCTGCTGAAAAATAGGAAGTTATTGGGTCATAATTAGCAAATTTGTATAAGTAAAATAAAACACATAGCATTGATAGTATTATATACCCGACCATGGCAGTCACGGAGAACGTCCAACTACTCAATCTGTCGAGTAGGTCTGGCGTAAATTGGCTGCCGAGCATAACGCCTATAAAGACAACCATACATTGTCTCAAGGCATATGGTAATTTCACTGACCATCCGAAGATCGCGGCGATCGTAACAAAGACCATCGACCCCAGCATCCAGGGAAGGGGCATCTTCCAAAAGGCAAATAATAGGCCGCCGAAAGTTCCTATAGATAGCGCTAAAATCAATGGTTTACAGCTAGAAAAAAAATTTTGAACGATCATTTATTAGTGCTTTATTTCTTAATGGAATATAAACGTGCGTAAACGCAGTGAATTCGAGCAGTTAAGCAACGCAAGTAGCCTTCTTTTACCTTCTGAAGAAACTTAAGCACGGCTTTACGTGAGGGATTGCCTCTTGCACAGCTTTAGTCCATGTTATCTTTTGTAACTGATTGTTAAATTGTTCGATATCAAAACTTTACTAAAAACTAGCTCATAGGAGATTAAAATGAAATCTTTGCGACGATTGGGGCTGGCCGCTGGAGCGGTTTTAATGCTCTCAACACCGCTGCAGGCTGCAGATATTGTTATAGGGATTCGGTCAGAACCATCTTCTATCGATCCATATTTTCATAATCTTGGGCCAAATAACGCTATGTTAGGACAGATATTTGACCGGTTGAATGACTGGACGCCTAAAATGGATAAAATGTTTGGCCGAGCAGCAAAATCATGGAAGGCAATAAACGAAACAACCTGGGAGTATAAACTTCATAAAGGGATTAAGTTTCACGATGGTTCAGACCTCACCGCCGATGACGTCATCTTTTCCTACGATAGAGCAGCTAATTATACGGGCGGTAATTCGAGCTTTAGAACCTACACCAAAGGTAAAACTCTTAAGAAAATTGATGACTACACAATCCACATCACCACGGAAAAACCTTATCCTTTGATGCCAAATGACACCACTACTGTTATGATTATGTCCAGCGAAGCTAAGGGTACTGGTGGTAAGAATAAGGGGATTTCAGCCAAAGACTTCAATAACGGACTGGCTGCAATAGGCTCTGGACCCTACAAGTTTGTGGAATGGAAAAAGGGTGATCGTATTGTCCTTGAAAAGTTTGCAGGCTACAAAGGGCCGATTGAACAACCTTGGGACAAAATCACCTTCAAGTTTATTAAAGCTGAACCCGCTAGGGTAGCTGCATTGCTTGCTGGTGACGTTGATGCAATTGATAACGTCCCAACCTCAGACATTGAAAGGCTGAAGAAAAACGCGAAGGTCACGCTGAGTTCTGGCGTATCGAATCGTGTGATTTATCTCCACATGGATCAGTTCAGAGATAAGTCGCCATTCGTGACTACAAAGGATGGTAAGCCGCTCGATAAGAACCCACTCAAAAACCCGAAGGTTCGGAAAGCTATTTCGATGATGATTAATCGCGAGGCTATTGTTGAAAGAGTTATGGAAGGCGTGGCCATCCCAGCGGGTCAGTTGCTTCCGGAAGGTTTCTTTGGCCGATCAAAAAAGCTTAGCTTTGAGAAATATGATCCGAAAGGTGCTAAGAAGTTACTGGAAGAGGCAGGTTGGGGTGACGGTTTTGGACTAACTATTCATGGTCCAAATGATCGCTACATAAATGATGCCAAGATATGTGAAGCCATTGGACAGATGTTATCGGCTCAAGGTATTCCAACAAAAGTTGTAACTATGCCAAAGAACGTCTATTTCAAGCGCGCTTCCAAGGGGGCAAAGGGTTTACCAGAATTCAGCTTTGTTTTAGTTGGTTGGGGCTCGGGTACCGGTGAACCATCTAGTCCGTTGAAGTCGTTGCTAGCGACCCACGATAAGTCAAAAGGTATGGGGGCTTCCAACCGAGGTCGACACTCAGATCCTAAAGTAGATGGTTTGATAAATGAGGCATTGGCGACAGTAGATGACGTCAAACGTGGGAAACTATTAGCTCAAGCAACAGAGCTGGCTATTGGTGAAAACCAAGGCATTATCCCGTTGCATTATCAGGTAAATACCTGGGCAACGCGTAAAGGATTAAAATTCAATCCACGCGCTGATGAGCGTACGACCGGGCACGACTATATTCCGGTGAAATAAAAAGTATCGGGGTTGCGCGAAAGCGCAGCCCCGATACCATTCTTTGAGTGCATTTTGCTTTTAGCTCTAGAGAAAGCGAACTGATTTTATAGGGGAAAAATGTCGGTTTTCATTATAAGACGCCTCCTGCAGTCGGGTGTAGTAGTGATAATCATGTCCTTCATTGTCTTTTCTGGTGTTTTCCTCATTGGGGATCCAGTTGAGATTTTGGTTAGCGATGATGCTGATCAAGAGGAACGGGAGGAAATGATAAAGTCCATGGGACTGGATAAACCCTTTTTAGTTCAATACGGGATTTTTGTCTCGAAAGCCCTTAAGGGGAACCTTGGGGAGTCGTTTGTATTTAATGAACCTGCTTTACTCTTAATATTGGATAGAATGCCTGCGACGATGGAACTCGCAGTTGTATCTCTTATGATAGCGATAATTTTTGGAATACCACTGGGTGTCTGGGCTGGATTAAAACCGGAATCATGGGCGTCGAAGAGTATAATGACAGGATCCATTTTGGGCTTTAGTCTTCCCACGTTCTGGGTAGGAATAATGATGATACTTTTCTTTGCCGTAATGCTAGGTTGGTTGCCGTCAACGGGAAGGGGAGATGTACAAGTTATTCTAGGAATGCCTATAAGTATTTTTAGTTGGGATGGTTTTAGCCATGTACTAATGCCTGCTGTTAATCTTGCATTATTTAAATTATCAATGGTCATACGTCTTGCACGGGCTGGAACACGAGAAGTTTTGCACCAAGATTATATTAAATTTGCTAAGGCTAAAGGGCTACAAGAGTCCCGAATAATATTAGTTCATGTAATGAAAAATATTTTGATACCAGTTGTAACTGTTCTAGGTCTCGAATTTGGTGGTTTAGTGGCCTTTTCAGTTGTTACCGAGACCGTTTTTGCTTGGCCGGGTATGGGAAAGCTATTGATAGACTCAATAGGGTTGTTAGATCGGCCTATCATTGTTGCTTATTTGATGATCATCGTTTTTCTCTTTGTCTTCATTAATCTTGTGGTTGATATATTATACTCAATTTTGGATCCACGCGTTCGTCTTCAGGATGTAAAATCATGACGGCTACTGACCAGGATATAACCGAGAACAAAAAACAAGATGCCCAGGAATTTGAGGGGTTACAAACCCCCTTTAAGCGGTTCCTGTCGGATTTTTGCGAGTCGAAGCTAGCAGTGCTTGGATTTTTAGTAATCGTGGGTATTGCTTTGTTGGCAATCTTTGCACCGCTTTTAACACCAACAGACCCCTATGATTTAACGTCTGTTACTATTTTAGATAGTAGGCTTGCCCCAGGCGAGAAAATGATGTCTGGAACAGTTGCCTATTTGGGTACAGATGGGGCTGGCCGAGATATGGTGAGCGCCATGATTTATGGTCTGAGGATAAGTCTAGGTGTTGGGATTGGCAGCGGCATTATTGCTATGTTGATAGGTATAAGTTTTGGTCTTTTATCAGCCTATGCGGGCGGTCGCGTTGATGCGCTTTTTATGAGGATTGTCGACATACAGCTTAGTTTTCCCGCCATTTTGGTTGCGCTTGTTTTATTGGTTACGCTTGGAAAAGGTGTAGATAAAACCCTAATTGCATTGGTCGTGGTTCAATGGGCGTACTATGCAAGAACAATTCGGGGGACGGCTTTAGTTGAGCGTAGACGAGAGTATATAGAGTCGGCAGTGTGTCTAGGCCTATCAAAAAATCGCATTATGTTTCGTCATTTATTGCCTAATTGTATAGCCCCAATGATAGTAGTTGGCACGATGCAGGTGGCTCACGCTATTTCTTTAGAGGCAACACTTTCATTCCTAGGGTTAGGCATGCCACAGACAGAACCCTCACTTGGGCGTCTAATTTCAAACGGCTTCGAATATATCCTTAGTGGAAAGTATTGGATAAGTGTATTTCCCGGTTTGGCACTCTTAGTCACTATCGTAAGTATCAACCTTGTTGGTGATAGACTCAGGGACGTGCTTAACCCACGACTACAAAAATAGGCGGGGGTAGATTTGACACAAAAACCGACGTTAGACGTAAAAGATCTTCGAACCTACTTTTTCACAAAAGGTGGTGTGGCTAAAGCCGTTGACGGCATTACTTTTTCAATAGCCCCAGGCAAAGTCCTTGGATTGGTTGGGGAATCAGGGTCTGGGAAAACAGTAACGGGCTTTTCTATACTCGGCTTAGTTGATCAGCCGGGCAGAGTAGTTGGCGGCGAAATTCTTTATCGGGGTGAAGATTTAAATAAGGTCTCCGCTGAAAGAATGCGAGAATTGCGCGGTGTAAACATTTCAATGATTTTCCAAGACCCTATGATGACATTAAATCCGGTACTGCGAATAGATACACAGATGATAGAAGCAATCCGTGCCCACGAAAAGGTATCTAAGGAGATTGCTCGCCAGCGGGCGCGCGATGCACTGGGTCAAGTTGGTATAGCATCCCCAGACGAAAGACTTCGGGCTTATCCTCACCAATTCTCTGGGGGCATGCGCCAGAGAGTGGCTATTGCTATTGCTCTTTTGAATAAGCCAGATCTTATTGTAGCGGATGAGCCTACAACAGCATTAGATGTAACAATTCAGGGGCAAATACTCTATGAAGTGCAAAAGCTTTGTTCTCAAACCGGTACAGCTCTCATTTGGATTACACATGATCTATCCGTAGTGGCAGGTCTGGCAGATCAAATTTGTGTCATGTATGCGGGAAAAATCGTTGAGTCCGGTGAAGTAAATGCTGTTTTAGATAACCCAATGCACCCCTACACCCATGGTTTAATAACATCGGTCCCTAGTAAAAATAAGAGAGGGGCCCCGTTATCACAAATTCCTGGAATGGCACCTTCATTACTCAATTTACCAAAGGGGTGCGCGTTTGCGCCCAGATGCAAGTGGTCGAATTCTAATTGTCAGGAGCAGCCGGATATGAGACTTGCTCCGGAAAATCGGCGACTCTTATGTCATAATCCAATTGAATACAATAACGATAATTTTAGTCAGGAAACCTCGTGAGTAATTCAGAATTAGAAACGCCAATACTAAGCATTGAGAATGTTTCTAAGCGTTTTGTGAAATCGCTAGATTTGGCGGGGAAGATTGCACAAAAACTGGGCGCAAGAGTGCGTGAAGAGATAGTACATGCTGTTGATGGCGTCTCAATCGAGATCAAGGATGGAGAGGTCGTTGGTTTGGTTGGAGAGTCAGGATGTGGAAAATCTACGCTTGGGCGGGTTGTTGCCGGCGTTCATGGAGCAAGCGATGGAAGGGTATTATTTAAAGGTCAAGATGTAGCAGATTTGGAAGGAAACGAGGCTCGCGAAGCTGCATTAAAGATACAAATGATATTCCAAGACCCGATGAGCTCACTTAACCCAAGGCTTAGAGTTCAGGATATAGTAGGTGAAGCCCCCGTTGTGCATAAAGTTGTTAGCCACTCTGAAATTGAGGACTACGTTGCGCAAATAATGACAAGAGTAGGCTTGGATCCGAGTTATGCCCGACGATATCCACACCAATTTTCGGGGGGGCAAAGACAAAGAATAGGTATAGCAAGAGCGCTTGCAGTTCAGCCAGATTTTTTGGTTTGCGATGAGTCCGTGGCAGCGCTAGATGTCTCTATTCAAGCGCAAGTTCTTAATTTATTCATGAAACTTAGGGAAGACCTCAACCTTACATACTTATTTATTAGTCATGATTTAGGGGTCGTGGAGCACTTAAGTGATAGAGTTGTTATAATGTACCTTGGACGAGTGGTTGAGGTAGCACCCACTGAAGATTTATTTAAAGAACCAAATCATCCTTATACCAAAGCATTATTAGCTGAAGTACCTCGTTTAGACACCCGGGCTAGGCGTTTTGCTCCGATAGAGGGTGAGATACCTTCGCCTATAGATCCTCCTTCTGGATGCCATTTTCATCCACGTTGCCCCAATGCTACTTTAAGATGCAGAGAAGAAAGACCGGTTCTGCGGGAAATTAGTCCAGATCGCCACTCAGCATGTCACCTTAACGATGACCACTAATGCATCTAATAAAAATATTAAAGACGTACTGAGAGTTTATAGACAAAGCAGGATTTCTGCGCCGATAGTATATGATTCACCTCATTCTGGTATTATCAACCCACCGGACTTCCGAACTACCGCAACAGACTCACAACTGAAGACGGCTAGAGATGCGTTTGTTGATGAATTAATTATAGATAGTAATAATCTAGGCGCTGCGGTTTTGGTTGCGGATTTCCCTCGTACATACATTGACCCAAATAGATCTAAATCAGAAGTTGATATTTCCATGATAAATGGAAAATGGCCGCATGATGTTCAAGTAACAAAAAAACTCGATGTAGGTATGGGTTTAATAAGAAAATATATTTTGCCTAATACGCCGATGTATTCAAAAAAATTAACAGTTTCCGAAGTAGAAAATCGAATTAAAAATTATTGGTCACCGTATCATCGATCTCTGCAAACCTTGCTTGAAGAGAAACTATCTGAGTTTGGGTCGATTTTTTACATAAATTGGCATTCTATGAAATCCAAAGGTAACCAAATGAATATCGACATTGGTAAAAAACGGCCTGACTTTGTGGTTAGTGATCAGGATGGCGAGACCTCGTCTAGGGAATTTCGTGATTTGATTACTAAAAGTCTAATGGAGAAGGGTTATGAAGTCGCAATTAACTATCCTTATAAAGGAGCAGAACTGATTAAGCGCTATGGGGCACCCTCGAAAAATTGTGATGCAATCCAGATAGAAATGAATCGGCGGCTCTATTTGGATGAAAATTCAGTCTCAAAGAACGATGGGTTTTCGGTTTTAAAAGATAATTTATTTGAATTAACAAAGCGCATAGTTGACTTCGCTTTTGATAAAAAAACTTAACTTTAGTTTCTTGGTTTACTTGGTTTACCCTGACGGACGTTATCCAACGCCGCTTCTTTCTCATTTATTCTTTCCATAGCTTGCTGTGCTCCACGCGCTGTTTTGAGATATTTTTTGTGTTGTAAAAGGCGCTTTTTCATGAAAACAGATGCTTCGTCGCTACCCGGTAACGGATTGTTGTCTGGCTCAATAAAATTTTTCATTGAGTTTTTTTTATTTTCTATATCTCGATCTTTTGACATTTCGACACCGTTTTATTGGCTTTTATGTTCATTATTGATCACCAAATTATAGTGATTTTGTACTTAAGTCACCTCACGGCGAAAATTGTTCCTTGAGCACTCGTTCATCTAGATTGTGGTCAGGGTCATATAAAAGATTTAACTTAATACTCCTATCTTCCTTGACGGAAACAGCTTTAATATCCCGTACTTCTGTGGAGTCTGCGGTCGCACTCACAGGCCGTTTTCGCACATCTAGAGATTCAATTTTTATTTCTGCGTCATGTTGAAGTAATGCTCCACGCCACCTTCTGGGTCTAAATGCACTTATAGGGGTAAGAGCAAGAATCCCAGCTCCAAGTGGAATGATTGGTCCATGTGCAGATAAATTATAAGCGGTGCTTCCAGCAGGAGTGGATACAAGAATACCGTCACATAATAGCTCTTCCATTCGGACAGTACCATCAATGGTAATTCTCAATTTAGCGGTTTGCGAGGTCTCGCGGAGTAAAGAGACCTCATTGAAAGCTAGGGCCTCTTTAGTGGTCCCTGTTGAAGTTTCGACATGCATTCTTAAAGGGTGTAGCGTTACTAATGTTGCGGCTTCAATACGTTTGAGAAGGTTATCCGATGAAAACTCATTCATTAAAAACCCAACAGTGCCTTTGTTCATTCCGAAAACCTTAACCGGTTTATCTATGTAGTAACGAAGCGCTTCCAGCATTTTTCCGTCACCACCAAGAACAACCACTACGTCAGCGTCATTTTCCGGGACATGTGGGTATTTGTTTTCAAGCGCCCTTTTTGCTTGTAATGCGGTTTCATCTTGTGAGGCGATAAATGCTAACTTTATTTGTGACATTTTGTTACTTTCGAGCTACCCACCGAAAAGATGTTACCATCATTCAGTATATTTTGGACATTGCAAGTTTCGCGGCAGAATGACTTTTGTTCGAAGGCGAATAATAAGCTTTTGGTCTATATAATGCAGCCTCATGTCGAAAAAATCTGGGGCTGTTTTCAAATATTTTTTGTCACATAATTCTATTGCAAAAAAGTATCTCTAACACTAATTTCCCCAGGGTTTAATCGCCTCTTTCAATGCTTTATAGCCTTCAATAAATCCTGGCCGCTGCGCAGAATATACCTTGTCGAATGTCGCAAGAGCCTCGTCCAACCACTTTCTGAGTTTCTCATTTCCCTGGTTGGCGTCTAAATATGCGTCACGGATTAGGACAAAATGTATTCTTGGGTCGTAGGGCTGTTTTGTGCCCCCCATTGACTCATCACCGTCAAGCAATCTAAGTAGCATTGCATCTGCTGAACCTAATGTTTGCTCGTGAATAGCTGGACCAGTCATCCGGTGCATTACAGAGGTCATGTCACGACCGTTCCCAGTTGTGTAACCCATATCCGACCAAACTTTTGCCATATCTACATCTTGTCCAAGGTGTTTTGCCAATTTTCCACCAAAATGTCGTAACGGGTCCGATACGTCTGCCATCAGGTCAGTTAGTCGGTCACCATCTAGGTCTGTTGCAAGAACGATGCATTTCTGGTGATCAATTAGATCCCACAATAGCAGACCGTAATTTGTGTCAGAAATATGTTGTTCTATGCGTCCGCTCCAATTTTCCATTCCAGCCTTAAAGTCCGGTGGTAGTAGAGCGATAATTTTTTCTATATTTTCTCTGTGTTCTTCAAATGGATCTACGGCGTATTTTCTGCCCACCTCGAATTTAGTGCCTTGTATTAGCCAGGCGTGCAGACCCGCGTTTATTCCATCTTCCATCGCTTGCGTTGGCTTCATTGCAACTCTGCCTACAGCCCCTGTTTCATGCACCATCTTTAGGAAGAGCCTATTGGCATAAGCCATTTGTATTCCCGGTGAATTCATTTCAGAATGGATATGACCTGTCTTCGGATCAATATTGAATTTTGGTTTGTTCTGGGAATATGGCAAACATGGCATGCATCGTACTGCAGTGATTGGGCCGTAGGGTCGAACGTTACAATAAACGCCGGCTTGTGTTCTCAATGGAGCG
>NZGS01000094.1 GCA_002690995.1 Rhodospirillaceae bacterium | reverse complement strand
GATCATCAATACTGGGTGGTCATCTGTTTTAGCTATTTCCTCCATAATGGCTCTGTCAGCCATGTTAATCACGTCGTTCATATCGGCGGATAAGATACTCATCATTAACTCCAATAGATAAATTTACACTTTAGGTTTGTATGTATGTAAGACGAACATGCTGCTAGCAGGAATTGGTCAGCTTGTTCACAAGATGGCGCTGTTTTTTAAGCAACAGGGTTCTTCAAACATAGCCGCAGTAGAAGTCTAGTTTTTATAAGATAAGTCCTATACTTAGTCATTGTAGGGAGGGATAAACGTGCAAATTAAAAAACATCTAATGAAAGAGAAAAAACAACAATGCACAGTTATAAAAACGACCCGCTCTATCAATCAAAAGTTCTCACTGTTGAAGAAATAGAAAGGGCTCATCGTCGGGCGAAAAAGCTTCATGCAAGAGCATTTTTAGACTTTGTCAATTATATCTCTGAAAAAGATAGCGATCACTCCGAAAATTTAGTCGCTGAAAGAGTTAGCATCATAAAAGCCACCGAATAGCCTCCCTTTTATCCAAAGCGTTGTTTTAGAAAAGCTTTAAGGGAGAGACATGACGTTAAGCTATCGATACCATAGCGACTAATTGTTATTGCCAATATTGAGATTGATGGTCTCCATAAGCCACAATAAAACCACTCGTTTAAAGTGTTGCTATTTTGTCCGCGCACTTGAACGTACTTAACTGCATGCAAGAGCCTTTGAAACCAATAGTGTGTTAACGCGATTTATTTCTCCCTGAATAATCGCATTAACACACTGGGTGGGTGCGTTCCTTATATACTTATTTTGAACGTACCCATTCCCCACTTATCTAGCAACAACAAAGTTCTTAGTATATTCCGTTACCCCCCACAAACCTTAACTATGACGGGTGTATGACGGTTTTTATCGCGGGATCAATAAAAATAACATGGAGTGGAAATGAGAATTGGCAGGATGTGGATTGAAACCGCTCAGCCCGTGCTATGCCATTTCGAAAAATCACCCCCTCATGTTCGGTCATGATTTTGGAACACGATAAATTTATACAGACGTATGAAATATTTTACCGTTCTTTCATTTAATACATGGAAATGCGAAGGTGACTACCTAGCAAGGCTGGAGTCAATGGTCACCGAGATGACATTAATTGAACCAGATGTGATCCTTCTTCAGGAAGTATTTGTTAGCTGCAATGGCGAGTGGGACACTGCCGCTTATTTGGCCGAAAGACTTTCTTTGAAATTCGTCTTTCATCCGGCGCGGCGAAAAAAGAGACTTGTTCTTGGTAACAATCTTGAAAGTGAATCAGGTTTAGCAATCCTTGCAAAAAGAGAGATTATAGAGCACGGCGCTATTGAACTCCCAACGACCTCAAAGGACCCATCGCGCTGGTTGCAATTCGCGAAACTCGGTTTTGAGAGTGGAAACATTGTTTTAATGAATACGCATCTAACGCATCTTAATGATGATAAAAGAACCCGTTTTAAACAGTCGCTGAAGATCCTGGAGGTTATTGATGCTGTTAGTGCTGATTCCCCTCTTATTTTAGGCGGAGATTTTAACGCAGATCCAGACGACGCTGTTATCAAATTGTTGGCAGATAAAAAGAAAACCCCGCTCTCACGTATTACCATGAACCTATCAACATTGCGGGATCATGACCGCTGCATAGATCATATTTTCATTACGGATTTATTCCTGCAAGTTTCCTCAACCCGCGTTTTGGACGGATCCCAATCAAGCGGGTTCTCTCCAAGTGACCACTATGGTGTTTTGGCAAAGTTGCGATTTCTCTAGTAAGCTTAAATCTGATCTAGATATTCAAAGGAACAACCCTTTGTTTCCTTACGAAATCATAATCCGCCTTGCCACAAGCTTTTGGCTGGTATTAGGCTATGCACTACTGGTATTAGGCTATGCACTACTGGTATTAGGCTATGCACTAATAGAAAAGATGGGGGCGGAATGACTGGTCTAAACTCAAATACTAATCGCGTTTATTATTTACTTCAAATGAAAGTGAAATGTGATACTGAGGAAGCTAAAAGCTGGATAAAAAATCGTTCAGCTAAAGCAACGTACGAGTTGAATGAAGACAAGACGATAAGTTTTGAATGGTTTATGTCAGAAGATGGAAATGAGGCAACAATAGTTGAGACGTTTGTAGATAGTGACGGTGCAAAAGAAAGAGTAGAAAATCTTTTGGCTAGCCCAATATCCTCGGAATGGAGTGAAAGATTCGAACCAACAAACTGGCTAGTGTTCGGAAACGTAAAAAAGGATTTGATTGATTTGCTTAGTCCAATGGGTGCTAAGTTCCAGGGTTACGTTGGAGGGTTTAATCACAATTAACAAATCTAGACACAAACGATTATAGACGGTGACCCCCGAGAGGCTTAGCGACAAATCTAACAGGGGCCACCATTCTTCTTCGTAATTGGCAAACGAAGAATTATCTATATGGGGTCAAATAATCTCATAAGAAAGCGACAGAACCGCGCAAGGGTTAGCGATCAGGGAGTCCTATTAGGTCTCTGATTTTATTGGTTTTTTATATGAGAATGATTTTTGGTGAATGTGGAAGTGGCGGATGGGGTGTCCGTCTAACTTTCCGTATAACATATTGAAAATAAAAAATAATAATGAGTATGTTTTTTACAGTCCCATCATTCGTCCCATCACTTCGACGTCGCTTAAACCAAAAAAAGCACCGTCCCACTTTCCCGCACTTAGGGTTTGGGACACTGGGACACGGAATAAAGTAGTGCGTTTTTGAGTTCACAGTAGAGCCGACTTAACTGCATGCAAGGACAAGCGAAACACTTAAACAATTAACCACTGTTCATTATCGTCTCACATGGCGGGAAGGAACACGCCTGTAACTTAATAGGATATCGTCGATGAAATACCACAGGGTGTATACCCTTCAAAACGGAGAAACAAGGAGCGAGTTGCTCCCGTATGATCTTAAAATCAGTGATTTCGTAAAAGGAACACCATCATTTCCAATGGCGGATATGGGAGCAGCAAAAACACTAAAAGTTGCAAGTATTCCCAGTGGTTGGGATGGCGGCTGGCATCCAACACCACTAAAACAATGGTGCATCACCTTATCTGGTTCAGCCACTATTGAAACAAGTGATAAAACTATTATCGAATTAAAAGGAGGTGTTGCAGTTCTATTAGACGATACTTTTGGTAAAGGCCATCGCACCACCGTAGTTAATGATGACGATTGGTGTGGAATGTTGGTGGCTGTTTAGCGTCTTGTTTGAAATATTCCTCTCTGTCTACTTTGTAGCCGTTCATCGCTCTGGACGCGCCTTTTCTCCCACAGATTATCCAAACTAAGTGTATCCGTTATGTGATGCAATCACATCTTATGTGTGATGAGCAATGCTTTGGGGTTTAGGGAGTAAAAAGGCTGGAACACAAACAGGGAGGAATACTGTACCAGCCTTACCCATTGTACGCCTGATGCCTTCTCTTGGATCAGCGATTTGTTATCCACCGCTTATTGTATAATCCGTCCCAGTACTTTTTAGGTTCGATAGAAGCTTTGAAAACGATACGTTTGTGTCTTTGCGGACTAGCATCTTGGCTCCCCCCTGATACTTTAATATGTATTTAGAGCGGCCATTGTTAGCTATATAATACAAAATAAATTACGGAACATTTTATCCTAATTTGAGCCGGTTATTATCTTTCTTCATCGCTTAATTTGAATGCTCTTCGTTCCACAACTGCCGACATAGCAATGCCGGCTACAATGGCCCAAACTGACGATGTTATTCCAAAAATTGAAAAAGGAGTTGCTGCAACACAGAAGGAGACTAATGCACCCGATTTCATGTCGCTAGTGACCGCTTTCTCAATAGCATCTTCCAGCGCAGAAAAAATTGCTAGTCCCGCAATTACGATAACATATGCCTTGGGAAGTAAACCGACTAGACTCGCAAGAGGCATGGCAAATAGCCCTATAATAATCAAAGAAAGTGAAGCAACCACAGCGCCGATGTATCGTTGCTGCGGTGGGCCAGCTTCTACGCCGGCTACAATCGCCCCAGCTGATCGGGCAACAATCGTTGGTACTCCGCCAAATATGGCACTGATTGTCGAACCAATGCCGACAACTAGAGTGATCGAGTTGGCTTTTACTTTATACCCCTGAGACTTCAAGAACCCTAGTCCCTGGACAGTACCAAGACCGGCCGAAAGAATGACCATTGGTAGCGCAATTGTTAGAATGGCAGTAATTGAAAAAGTTGCGTTAGGAATGTTGATCGATGGCGCAATCCAATTCGCGGTCGGTATTTGCCCATCGGTGACTAATCCGGATGCGATGCCTCCAAATATTAGAGCCAGAAAAAGAGGGGGCAACCTATTGTAAGCTAAAAAGCGGCCGAGGAGATAACCAAGGATGGTTGCGCCTCCGATCAAGCCTTCCTCGACAGTCGCTGTAACAAGACGGGTCATATAACTCAATATACCGCCGGCAAACATTCCAAGAACTATTGGCAACGGGAGTATTCGCAATAGAAAGCTTCCGAGTCCAAAGGCACCAAAAGTAACTATAATAACTCCTGCAACAATATTTGCGCCTACAATTTCAGAAAGTGAAAACTGACCGGCGACAGTTCCAACATAGATTAGGCCAGGTATCGTATAACCAATGGCAATCGGTTGGCGGTAGTAAAGACTAAGCCCAATGCCCGAAAATCCACAAGATAAGTAGCTGACGAATATCCAACTGGCTGTATGGGCATCGCTGGCGTTCAAACGCTCTGCTACAGCAATAAGCAGAGGTAGACTGCCCGCGAGAAACCATATCGATGTTGTAAAGCCTGCTGAAAGAGTTTGCGGATTGGCATCTCTGAGTGAGCTGGTCGACATCGCACTCTCTTATTTTATAAACTTTATAGTGGATGAAGTTTTATCAATATTCACCGGAACTCGCAAGACGACATAGACTTTAGCCCCTCCGTCTATTAGATCACTTCATTGTACCTAGCTGAGTGCCCGGGCATATAATCGTCTTAAGTCTATTCGCGGTGGGAGCGCGCTTGGATCAATTGGGGTGTTCTGGGGAGGAACGGCTATATTGGACGCGCTCTCCTACCATTCCCTCAGATCGTTCAAGTCTGCTATCCTAGCTCCATAACAAGCAAAGGATAAGCAGATGCAGAACCTAACCACACCACAAGCCATCCTGTGCGGTTTCGCTCTTATAGCGTTGGCTATCGCCTCGATACCTTATTCATCGAGTATCGTCTCGCCAGCACGTGCGACTGGTCATACAGTTCAGAAGGTTACCATATGCGACAAAACCGGTGCAAACTGCGCTGCGGTCTTTTTAAGGATGGGTAAGTATGGGGGCAGATATAACCTTCTTTCTGTACAAGCTGAAACTCCTCCATAAAGGTCAATCGAATAGCGCACAGGACACGCCTAGGTAATAGGTGTAACCAACCACCCGAAAATTACGGAACTTGCAATCAGGGTGCTGCAAGTAACCAGCCTGCTTGTCATGTATTGGTATTAAGGATTACAGTTTTCGTATGAAATCTGAGCATATATACATTTTGATCAACATGATTAATATATTAATTCAAGCGTTTTACCAAAGAAACGAAGAGTAGGGGGGATGCGAGGACTTATCAGCCTTGCGGTAATCTTCTTAGTGGCTCTATCGGCTCAAGCAAGTGCGAAGACGTACCTCATATGCACAGTAACCGTTTGTGAAGTGCAGCCTGGTACGCATCAGACAGATAAGAAATATAATCAATAACTTAGCAAAATTTGCAACTTTTGAGTGACAATAATACAATCAACTAGGGAACGTTCATTGTTTCGGCGAAAAAGTAGTAGTGGAAAAATGTTCCAGGATTTTCCACATTGAGTTCATTGTTGACTAAAAATTAAATTTCCAGAGCGGATCGTATCTTTGCTTTGTTGATTGTAGACTTAGCTTCCTCGAAGACTATTTGACCTCTTTTCATTACATAAAAATAATCGGCCATTTTAAAAGCAAATTCAAAAAATTGTTCGACAAGAAAAATAGCCATGCTGTTTTGCGCCTTCAAGTGTTGGATTACTTCTCCAATGTGACTAATGATATTAGGCTGTATGCCTTCCGTCGGCTCATCAAGAAGAAGTAAGCGCGGCTTGATAATAAGAGCTCTAGCTATTGCAAGTTGCTGCTGCTGTCCGCCTGAAAGGTCACCCCCACGTCTATTTTCCATCGTTTTAAGTACAGGAAATAAATTATAGATTTCCTCCGGTATTAATCGGTCCTCTTTTTTTAAACAAGCGTAACCCGTTTCTAGATTTTCTCGAACCGTTAACAGAGGAAATATCATTCTTCCTTGAGGAACATAGCCCACGCCCATGCTAGCTAATCTTTCTGCCTTAAAGTTTGTGACGTTTTGTTCATTCAGTTGATACGTCCCAGACGTGCTTTTATGTGTTCCCGATAGCAGTCTTAACAAGGAGGTTTTACCTACACCATTGGAACCCATTAGACAGCTTATCTGGCCTTCAAAAGAGCTAATTGAAACGCCATGTAGGATTTTTGATGATCCATAATGCAAACTCAAATTTTCCGCTTTAAGCATTTTATCTCCCCAAGTAAACATCAATGACACTTTGGTGTTGCATTACAAAATCAAAGTTTCCTTCTGCAAGAACTCTTCCTTCGTGTAACACCGTTATTCGGCATTCTAATTGGCGTATGAACTCCATATCGTGTTCGACTACCAAGATTGCTCTTTTATTGGCTAAGTTTTTTAAAAGCTTTACAGTTTGTTGGCGTTCGATTGAAGTCATACCAGCCGCAGGTTCATCTATAAGAAGCAGCTTAGGGTCCTGCGCCAAAAGCATACCGATCTCAAGCCATTGCTTTTGTCCGTGGCTTAATTCTGATGCTGCTGTTGTCAGTTTTCTCTCTAGATTTACTTGAGTTGAGAGCTTTGCAATAATTTCGTTGTCTTCAAAATTTTTTTTATAGAATAGAACAGAGAACGGATTTCGTGGATTAGCCAAGGCCATTAGAAGATTTTCGCAAACAGTTTGGCTTTCTAGTACGGTAGGTTTTTGAAACTTTCTCCCAATACCTAACTGAGCAATTTTGGACTCAGGTTTTTTTATAAGAGATGCGGATTTTTCTCCCCATCTAATGGTACCTGAGTCTGGTTGCGTTTTTCCTGTTATTAGATCCATAAAGGTTGTTTTTCCCGCCCCATTAGGACCAATGATGGCCCTAAGTTCTTTTTCGCCGATTTCAAAGCTCAGCCCATTTATAGCTTTGAAGCCATCGAATGTTACAGATAAGTTATCGACGTAAAGAAGTCGGCTCATTAGTCATTGTTCCTTTTTGCCAACAAATCGAAAACTCCCCCTATGCCTTTGGGCGCATATATTGTCACTAAAACAAAACTTAAACCGAGAAGAACCAACCACCAATCTGTCCATATTAATGTTCCAAAACCCAGTGCTATATCGGGGGCTTGGCCTCCAGTAAAATAACTAGACATAAGTGAGACGAAAGCTGCACCTATTACTGCTCCATAGAGTCTTCCGCGACCACCAATTGCGACCCATACTGCGAGATATATCGATGCTATCGGAGCAAGCTCAGCTGGGTTAATTATTCCCGCCTGCGGATAGTACATAGCTCCTGCAATACCAGAGATAATTGCCGTGTATACAAAAATAAATAGTTTAAAACCTTCGACATTATATCCAAGGAAACGCACGCGCTCTTCGTTATCTCTTATTCCCTTGATTATGTTCCCTAGCTTGCTGGAAACTATGAGATTGGAAAGACAATAAATTATTCCGAGTATAAACGCGCTAGCTATAAAAAAATACATAGATACCAATGATTGCTGTACATTTTCGAGGCCAGGAATATTTTGTAAACCCGACAAGCCGTTATTGCCCCTCAACCCACTATCATTTTGAAATAAATATAGCGCGAGAGCTAAGGTCATGGCTTGTGTCAATATAGATAAATAAACACCGTCTACCCGTGAACGAAATGCAAGCCAGCCGAAAATAAGGGCGAGTGCGCCAGGAATTAAAATCACGAATGCAAGCTGTGCCGGGAGTATATCAGCGAAAGCCCAGATATTGGGAATTTCCGCACCTCCGACCACTCCAAAAATTTGAGTTCCTACAGCACTTTTAATCTCTTCCTCTGTCAACGGAAGTGCCAAGTTCTTAGCAGCGGCTACCACAACTAATTTTGTTCTAGCAAACATCAGCCACATGCCAATCATATATCCACCTAAAGCAAAAAAAGCGAAGTGTCCCAATGATAGAATACCGCAATAACCCCATACCAGGTCCATCGCGATAGCAACCATGCAAAGGCAAAGTGTTTTTCCGAGTGTCTTAACAAAACTAGTTCCAAGCCATCCCAAGCCGAACCCTTCAGCTAAAATGACAACCGCAAAGGTAAAAAGAGTGAGAAAACCCAGAAAGAAAAATACATGACGATTGTTAGAAAAATACTTGGTTAAAATTGTCTCTCTCAAAACTCAAACCTCCGCCGCTCGTCCTTTAAGAGCTATGATCCCTTTTGGTCGAAATTGTATAAATAGTATTATAAATACCACCATGTAAGTTTGTGCAGCGAGGGTATTAGAGGGGTTGAACCATTCGATCCCCTTTTGAAGCAAGCCGATCATCGTTGCACCTGCAAGAGTTCCCCATATGTTACCAACCCCACCAACAACGACGGTCATGAAACTTTGAACGATATAGTCGGATCCCAATTCAGAAGTAACTTTTGAAAAAAGCCCAATCGCTATTCCAGCTATACCGGCGATGCCAGATCCAAAACCAAAGGTTAACATATTTATGCGTTCAGGATTGATGCCCATGCTAGCAGCCATACTAGGATTTTGTGTGACTGCCCTTGTTTCTAATCCAAAACGTGTTTTAGTCATGACAAAGAGTATTAGGCCAAAAAATACTAGTCCTAAGACGAAAATTGCTATCCTTATGTTACTTATCGCCAGGACATCATTTATGACGAGAGCGCCGTCAAGCCATTCGGGAGACGTAAGAGGTCGTGCTTGAGTCCCGAAGATGTTCTTAGCGATTTGTTGAAGCGCAATACTAATCCCAAACGTAGCGAGCAAAGTTTCTAACGGCCGCTTGTACAGATGCCGTATTACCGCCCGCTCCAATATTATCCCCGCTAGAAAAGCAACTAGGAAGGCGGCAGGTATCGCTATTAATATCGATATTGTGTAATTGGGCACAAAAAGCTGAATGACGTAACCTGTATATGCACCGATCATGATGAATTCGCCATGGGCCATATTGATTACCTTCATAACACCAAAAGTAATGGCAAGGCCGATGGCTGCTAGAAAATAAATCGAAACGAGGCTTATGCCGTCAAGGAGTAGATCTAGAAACTGATAAAAAGCTACTTTTCTATTTATGTTGGTTAAAACTTTTATTGCGGTTTGAACGACTTCTTTTGATGAGTGATTGTATCGCGCGAAAAAAACATATTTCTCGATGATTGCCGACATTTGTTCTTCATCCACCCTAGCGGGAAGACCTTTATTTTTGACAAGCCAATCGTAGACGGCATCTCGTGAAGCTTCATTGTTTAATGATGATAAACGAACACCTGCTACAATGCCGTTCTTTGCCAAGCTGATAATTTTAGCGTCACGAATTTTGGATGAGACGGGGTTAGGTGCTAAATTTTTTTCAACAAGAAGAGAATATGCAGTTAGAGTATTTAATTCTGGGGTTCTTTGCCAAAATGTATTAGTTTTCTGCACGCTACCATCCCAGTTTCTTATTGATTGATTTGGAATGATTACTCTGGCTAGATTCACATTCGTCGGTAGAGTTTCCGCAACGTCTATAGTTTCTGACAGAAGAGGATTCAAGGCTGCTCTAGTGCCGATAGATAGATCTTCATATAGTGACTGAATAGCAGCCTTTACTTCGTTGTCATCATTACTAAAAGCGATGGTGGCGTATGCAAAAACTTTTGTAAGGCGTTTCTTCAAAATATTGTTTGATTCTTTTTTCAATGCGTCTCGAAGCGGAGCAATGTGCGGCCGTTCGACTTTCCGTTCGACTGTTTCGATTCCTTCACGCCGCTCATCAAGTGAACCGCTTAATAATTGAAGCGGTACAAGGCTGCTTGCAATCTTGGCGCGCACGCCGCTGTTTGGTTTTAATTGTTTCAAATCCCTAGCTGGGTTTACGCTTAATTGTTTGTTTGTGGCTATACTAAAAATCGTCACCATTTTTTTACCGTTTTTAGCGGATGGAGCGCCAACAACGAATTTCCCGGTAGATTTAACCAGGAAGATTTTTTTTGCTTTCCAATGTTTCAAGAAGCGTGTGGCAACTGGACCTCCAAATGCTCTTATTTTTGCTAAGACGGGCTCTACAGTCTTTGAAGAGCTTTTCTTAATAAGTGCGGAGTTTTTCTCGAGCAAATCTTCAAATCGCGTGGACGCAATTCCTGTTTCAGAAAAAACAAATATTGCAATGAAAGATACAAGGAAGATTAAAACAAACATCTTGCTTATCATTACTGGGGACCAGAATGTGTCTGATCCCCAGCTGTTTAAGTCTATAAATTTGATTGTTCTTCTATTTGAAATTAATAAATGGACTTTATTTGCACGCATGTTTTAGTTACTTTGTTGTACATGCCGCACCCCAAATTCTTCCAATCCGAGACTAATACTTTAGATTCTGGTAGAAAATCAGTCCAAGCGTCGCCTGGTACTTCTTTCGTTTGACTAATTATATCGAATTGTCCATCGGCTTGAATTTCACCAATGAGAACTGGTTTAGCAAGATGATGATTAGGTAACATTACTGCTGTACCACCTGTTAAGTTCGGGAAAGTTTGTCCGTACATAGCATTGCGTACCTTGTCCACGCCGACTGTTTTAGCTTTTTTAACAGCCTGCACCCACATGTTGAAGCCAATATAATGTGCTTCCATTGGGTCATTGGTTACTCGCTTGGCTCCCATTTTCTTTTTCCAGGCTTTGATAAAAGAGCTGTTCGCGTCTGTTTCAGCCGATTGAAAGTAATTCCATGCAGCGAGGTGGCCCACCAAATTTGTTGTATCTAGCCCAGACAACTCTTCCTCTCCAACTGAGAAGGCAACGACTGGTATGTCGTCTGCGGATATGCCGGCTGCCGCTAATTCCTTATAAAACCCAATATTCGCGTCACCATTAATAGTTGATATAACTCCTACCTTTTTGCCGTCCGCTCCTAACGCTACGACATCGGCAACAATTTTAGACCAATCTGAATGGCCGAAAGGCGTATAATTGACAAAAATATCTGACTCGGGAATACCTTTGTCTGTAAGATATTGCTTCAGTATTTTATTTGTCGTTCTTGGATAAACATAATCGGTCCCCAATAGTGCAAACTTTTGGACTCCCAGCTCGTCTAAGTAGTAATCTGTTGCCGGAATCGCCTGTTGGTTGGGCGCGGCTCCAGTGTAAAAAACATTCTTCGAACTTTCTTCTCCCTCATATTGAACAGGATAAAAAAGAAGTCCATTTAGTTCCTCAATGACCGGAAGCACAGATTTTCGGGATACTGAAGTCCAATTACCAAAAATGACGTCAACTTTGTGAACTGTCAAAAGCTCCCGAGCCTTTTCCGCAAATAAAGGCCAGTCAGATGCAGGATCAACTACGACAGGAACCAGTTTCTCACCAAGTAATCCACCTTTCGCGTTCTGCTGATCGATAAGCATTAACATAGTGTCTTTGAGTGTTGTTTCAGAAATAGCCATGGTTCCGGACAACGAGTGTAAAATGCCAACCTTTATGTCTGCTATTGCTTGACCTGCAAAAGTTATTAGAGCAATTGAGGCCATTAGTAGTCTGTTCATTACCTTATTTTCCTTTCCTCGTTTTCGCATAATACCTAAAAAAGGCTTTTATAATTCGATGTGCGCGCTTCAGTAACTTTGCAAGATCGAATGGAAAGAAATACTGTTATTTAGGATGGCTTGCGGTGCAAGGATTGCACCACCGACATTATTATTGTTTATTTTCAACATTTTTTTTCCGCAAAATAGTAACAAAAAGTTACGTCACCCTGCTATTACTGGTTGTAGAGGGTCGGATATTGGCAGGTTAGCGAAGGTTAATCGTCCCCACTTAAACCTTCAAACCAAACAGACAGCGCCACGTCATAATAACTGCCTTTAGGCGGAGGAGGGCCTTGACCTACTAGGCAGTAGTAAAGGTCCAAGCCGCTATAGTCGTCTGGTTGTTGTTCGCTCTCAAGCTTCTCAATGCGGCGTTTTAGTTACCTCACTCACGCTGCTCCAGCGCTTCAATCCTCTCAACCAGCTCCGCTGTCTCAATACTCTTACGCCACGTCTCTACAACTCCCGATATAGATTGGGCCTCAGTTGGCGTTAAATCGCCCTCAGAAACGGCTTTAAGGACTGCATGTACGGCTTTAGGCGTGTCTGTAGGCTTAATAATCTCAGGCAGAGGAAAGCTTGTGGGGCTGTCTTTACGTGGAGGCGCTATCCGCTCCAAACACAAGCGTAGAGCGGTTGTATCGCCTTTCATGGCAAGTTCTATAGCCTTTCTGGTTAAACCTTCTGCCTCACCGTCTAACAGGCTCTCAACTGCCACTGTTACTTTATTTCTGGCACCTTTGGGTCGGCCAGCATTACCTTTAGCAAACGGTCTTCCGCGCGTAACAGAAGCGTTGTTTCCTGTCATATCACTCTCCTGTATAAAGTGTCCCATTGTCCCATTCCCTTAGGGTGTGGGACGATGGGACAGCTAACACTATACATTAAAACGTTGTGCTTTACTCTTTGAGATACCTGTACTTTTTTCAATTTCACGAAAGCTCGCACCCTCATTCCTCAGTTGCCTAACTTGCTCCTCGTCAGCATTGATAATCGGACCGTGAGACCAGTTAGCAATATCATTTTCAATCACACAATTTGCCTCGAAACTTTCAACGTCATGGCCTAACAGTTGGCGTGCTTTTCTGAAGTGAACCTCAAACCGTAATCCTTCTGAGGCGACATACCCCTCAGGATGCTTCAGTTCAATAACTGTATCCATAAGGTCAAGGCGTTTGGTCGTACCTCGTTGGTTGCCCGAATGTCCCGCATGATGGACGATAAGAACACTTTTTCCGTTGCGACGGAGGCTGATTAACCAATCTTGTATCCCCTGATAGCTGTCCGCTTCATTCTCGTGGCCAGAACGGAAGAGGGTGGATAGATTATCCAAAATAATCAAGTCAAAGCCGTCCATACAGCGCTCTAGCCATTTTTGGCCATCAACCGTTGCTAAGTCTGGTATCCCATCGTCACGTAAGCCGTCACTCAAAATTTGAAGGTTGTTGGTACTACTGTTTAATTCTTTCAATAAGGTAAGGCGTCTTTGCAAATCATTTGGTGCCATTTCTCCATCTACCAGAAGCACCCTGCGTGGTTTATCTGCATTAAAACGAAGGAATTTAGCTCCATTTGTGATTGCAACTGCAACGCCCAATACAAACCATGTCTTTCCAAAGCCTGCTTTAGCATAAACCATAGAAAGGCCCCGCTCTGGTAACCAAGGATTTAATAAGTTAGCCCGCTCAGGAAAATCCATGTTTAAAAAATCAGATATAGAAATAGGCTGAGGAGGGGGTATATCAGGCGGAAGTTCGTCTATTTTAAAAAGCCGCTGTTTTGGATCATTTTTCATGGCGCTTTTGGAACGATCCTTCATTGAGGCACTCCCACGACTATTTCCGCCAACTTTGGCCTATTTTCTTTTAAAATAGCCTCTAAACAAGGCGTTTCGTTAATGTTAGCAACAAGCTGTAACCCCCTGTCATCCTTTGACAAAAGCTTTACTGCCCTATCGGTAATGGGGCATATTCCGAAGCCGCCTCGCTGGATCCATCGTTGAGGACTTTTGACAATATCTATTTTTCCCTGAAGTGGCGGATAGTTGAAATTGTCTTGCCCTAAAAAGTCTGCGATGCCGTATCGAGTGGCTACTTTGTCGGCAAATGCACCGATAGCGCCGATATCGATCATATCCGATCCGTATGGATGAACGAGGTCATCAGGATCTCCATAGGGTAAAATAGCAAAAATAGGTACGATATAAGCTGTTGTAGCGCCGTAAAAATCAAATGTGCCATTTGTGTTAAAAGTAACCTTAGCCGTCCTTAAAGGCATTTTATTTCCTTTTAACAATGCTAAGGACGTTTGATGATCTTCAACAAATCTTATTAGATGGGCTGTTTCAGAGCGTTCATGCAGTTCTGCCTCAATCTCGCGAGAACGTTCCGACGTAAGCTCAATCATTGGCACGGTCCTGCTTTTCGGATGTTCTTTTGTTAAAAAAATCGTCTGGGGAAGTAGTGATTATCCGTCGACGCCCCACTGTAAGCGATTGTATGCTTTTGTTGCCAATTAACTCGAAGGTCTTTGTCCTTCCAATTGACGTTGCATCGCACCATTCGTTAACGCTCCATCCTTTTTTGTCCGAATTCATCATAGTTTTCCTTTATCTTTGCTAGTTTCAAAGATCAAAGGATGTTCACGAATGACTAATCAAAATAATGGGCGGTAATTTTATTTCTCTTTTTTTACCCCATATATGCGTCTTAAACGGTCTCCAAGAGTATTGGGTGATAAATCTAAACCAAAGTATCGAAGCATAGTGGTCATAAAGCGAAGTTGTGGCCCATACGGTTTTTCATTGTAATTATTTAATGAAATTGACTTTGTTCCACCTACTTTAGCCCAAATATCAGCGATTAACCGTATCAATTCGGTTTCGTAATTATTAATAGATCTGCCTTCATCAGTTCTAAACACGCTATCATTAATCAATGGTCGGCAGCGGGACTTACACATGGCCTTATACCATGCTCCTGCCTCTGCAAGCGCAATACGGATTTCGTCGCTAGAACCAACAAAATCTTTGGGAATATCATTTTTAACGCATTCCCAGACATCATCAGGTAACATTGGTTTGGTTGGAGGCTTCATTGGTGGTTTCCAAGAACAAACTCACTCCAGTCTTGCATGAGTATCCTCCGCTTTTCGAAAAGGTCACCGCGCTGATATGCTGCTACTATCTTATTACTCACTGTATGTGCTAGTGCCGCTTCTGCGACTTCGAATTGATGGTCAGTCTCTTCGGCGACCCAAGTCCTGAATGACGACCGAAAGCCATGAGGTCGGTAATTCAAGTGCATGCGCTTCAAAACAGCGGCCATTGTCATGTTCGAAAGTGGCTTATTACTCTTTTAGCTTGGAAACACATAGTTATGAGCTTTAAGTTTGCACAATTCGCCAATTATTTCGCTTGCAGGAGCGGTGAGCGGGACACGATGTTCTTTACCTGCCTTCATTCGGTGTGCAGGGATTGTCCAACTTGAAAGGTTTTCATCGAATTCTTCCCAGCTAGCCTCAAGGACTTCGGAAGTTCTGCACGCAGTTAATATTAAGAATCTAAGTGCGAAAGTCCCAAAACCACTAGAGGCGTCAAGGTCTTGCCAGAATGAGGGTAAATCTTTGTACGGCATTGATTTGTGGTGTTTAGGTCCTCCTTTTGGTCTCACTGGGGGTAAATGCTCTAGATTGCCTTTTAATTTAGCTGGATTTCCACCAGAACAGTAGCCGTTTACTGCTGCCCAATCCAAAATTGCCTCAAGCCTTCCTCTAACGCGATTGGCAGTCTCTACTTTGATTAACCAAATGGGTTTTAAACATTTAATGATGTCCTCTTTATTAATGTCTCTAAGTAATTTCCTACCTATGAGTGGGCTACAATAGGTTTTTAGAGTGTTGTGCCATTGTTGTGCGTGTTTTTCGCTTTTCCAACCAACTTGCTTACTTAACAGGAACTGATCAACCGCAATATCAAATGTAATGGAAATAGGGTCCTTATTTCGTTCATTAACCTTTTCTTCTAATGGATCAATTCTGTTTCGACGTTTCCGATACGCCTCATGAGCCAAATCCCGTGCATCAACAAGAGAAATAATAGGGTAGGGGCCAAAGGACATATCTCTACGACGTTTATTGACTTGATATCTATAGATCCAATATTTCTTGCCTGACTCTTTGACCTTTAGGTAAAGACCCATACCGTCGGCATGCATTCCAACTTTTTTCGTAGTCTATACAAATCGAGCGTTTAGAGATGTCAACCAGCCATCCTCGTAATCCGTCCCATCATTTGTCCCATCACTTCGACGTGAATTAGCACAAACAAATGCGTATCTTGTTGAACAAGAGTCGTCAATAACTGATTGTTTTAATTGATAAAAAAGGACGTCGGCGAATTTCAGCGAACAGTGCGGTGGCGGATGGGGTGTCCGTCTAACCTTCTGTATAGCATTTTAAAAATAAACATTAAAAATGATTATGTTTATTACAGTCCCATTATTTGCCCATCACTTGGACGTCGAGTACAGCAAAAAAGCACTGTCCCATTTTCCTTACTTAGGTTTTGGGACACCGGGACACAGAAATAAAGTGGTGCGTTTTTTTAAACACGATTGTTCCGACTTAACTGCATGCAGAGCTAGGCGAATCACTTAAAAGGTTAAGTACATTCGATCCTTTGGCGATAGGGCACGGTCTGGACCAGAAGTAAGCTTATCCGACTACTCTGGGCGTGCCCTTCGCTTAGACGATTGTGGACTCAAAATCCTCATCCATGTATAGCGGTGGGCACCTCAATAGTTCGAAATATTCCTCCCTGTTTATTTTGTGCTCGCCCACCGTTTATACCGAACACCAGCCCAGTACTTCTTAGGGGCGATAGAAGCGGCAAATGCGATATACTCTTGTACTTGTCGGCTTGCGTCTTCAGCTTCGCCCTCGTGTCTTTTACACGCTTCTAACGCGGCCATAAATGCGGGTATGTGGACTTCGCCATTCTGTCGGACCTTTTGGTAGGCTCCCACCGTGTCCTTGAAACATTGCGAGTGTAAATCGTCGTATCCAACCATAACTGTTTTTCTTTAACGTTAGCCTTATTAACTTAATAAGCATGCGCGTTAGCCTAGTGCTGCGTTTTTTTAGACACGATTGTTCCGACTTAACTGCATGCAAGTGAGAGAAAAAACATCTTACTGATTGAACCACAGGCGTGGCATGTTTGGAAATTATAATGGTTGCTTACTGGATAGCGCACGTAGATGTTTCAGATCCTGAAGCTTACGAAGCTTATCGCAAGGCAAATGCCTTAGCATTTAATAAATATAATGGAAGATTTATAGTTCGCGGTGGAAAATCGAAAGTTGTTGAAGGAACTGTCCGCTCAAGAACAGTTGTTATCGAGTTCGATGATTATGAGACTGCTAAAGGTTGTTTTGATAGCTCGGAGTATAAAGAGGCAATGGCCCATAAACTCAACTGTTCAGAGGCCGATGTGGTCATTGTTGAAGGATATACACCAGCTGAATAACCAAATCGGCATTAAAGTTTGCTTCAATATTCGCACGCAGCTTTCGGTATTTTGAACAACATTTCCGCCAAAAATTTATTGTGGACCGATGTCGTTTATGTGGGTTAATTTTAAGACGTGGCCATTCTTAAATTATACTCAAGGAGCAAACGATGTTTTATGTAATGGAATGGAAAATTCGGACCGGCTATGTGGGCGATGCATTTAAAAAGTTTCTTGAGACAGGCGCGCCATTTCCAGGTGTTACTATGCATGGCCGTTATCATGCACCAGGCTCTGTTAATGGATGGATTATCTTAGAAACTGACGACATTTCAGCTGTTTACAGGCACGCAGCTGAGTGGGCGGAATTTCTAGAAATGAAGACCACACCGGTTCTTAATGACGAGCAAGCGGCTGAAGCAGCAGCAACCTTAAATAGCTAATATACCCTTTTGTTTTAAGGGCCTCATCGTACCTCGCGCTCTTTAGTGTAAGTTTTTTCTAATGTGCGGTAGTTTGGGAGTCCTGCGTCTTCATGGCCGTTGGTGCCTGTATAAAGGCTACGGCCTTTTCTGTAGGGGGTAT
>NZGS01000093.1 GCA_002690995.1 Rhodospirillaceae bacterium | reverse complement strand
GAGAACCAAGGTCCCCGGAAGAAGCTGGACAATCCGATGGAAGTGATAATCGAATGAACCCTTCAAAGGGTGCATCACATTCACTAGGATAGTATTTCGTCATGTATTGCTTTACTTTCCCAGTCGTATTGGAAAATTTTTTGTGCTCTGCAATATGATCGGGTGACATTCCCGCGTGAATGATGTCTTTTCTTATTTTTGGGGTTCCTGCTTTTCCCAGAGGATCCGATCGACCAGTATCGTGGAGTTCTGTGTAATCAGCTTCATACGCACCAAAACGCATATCTGCTGATAAAAGCGCTGCTAATTCTTTAGGGGTTACTGCTTTCTTTGCTGCTTTCTTTTCACGAAGATGCTTCCCGATCGTATCGTGCGCGTCTTTTAATCTTTTGGTAGTTTCTTTTGACATATGTCTCTACCATAAGTCAATATTTTTTTTTTTTGATATTTATTTTTATAACTCTATTTTTTCCATGTAGCATTAGAGACATCCTCATATACGGTGAAGATTAATTCAGGCAAATTAGCCCAAACATTTGGATAATTCCACTCATATTTTATAACATTCCGGGGTTCTCCTCCTCGTATGAAGCCGTCGGACTCGGGACCGTTATCGGAATTTGAATTGTTTGGGACGCCAAATAACTGTTCAAAAGATTGAATATTCCCGGGACGATTTCCCCTAATGCCTTGTTAATCAAATCTGTAAGATCAACGGCCTTTTTCAATTTATAAACACCATCGACCGTGGCATCGACAGTAACTGTTGCAAACTCATTTGGCAAGCTGAAAGATGAATACAATAATTGGATGTTATTGACAGTTAAAATTTGGCTATCCTGATCATATTTGGCATTAAAGGTTAAAGTTCCTTTTATTATTAACGTACCATTTCCCGTGAAAGTGACCGATCCAGTCGCTTCCGATAACACGATGACGTCACCGCATTTGCTATTTAAGTCCGTTTTGCATTTATAAAAATCAGAGTTAAAAGGATTGTCAGATTTGTAACCACAGAAACTTGATTTAGCCTTCACCTTCACGTTACCACTGCTTCCGTTTACAGACAACGGAGCCTCTAGTTGAAAGTTTTCTGTAATGATTCTTCCTGTAAAAAATTCTGAAAAGTCGGCATTAGGATTCACTATACAATTTGCAGGTAGATTGTTGGTTAAGGTTAGCTGGTCAAATCCCTTTAGATGAATATCACCAAATTCAATATTTTCCGGTGTTAGAAACACATTGCTACAGACAGGGTAACCCGTTGTTGAAACAACAATATTGAGCTCTTGAGTTTGCTGAACTTTGAGACCAGTAGGTTCATTTTCACCCGTACTCAAAAAAATATCACCCCAAGTGGATAGTGGATTGATAACCGAAACAGTAGGAGAATTAAAGCCCATATACGAAGGTAAAGGAATTTGATTCGTCTCAACCGTGAAATCACTTGCAGGTGGTCCAGTGACGGATGTGGTCGGCAGCTTGACTGTAATGGGACCGACTGGAACGTCGGCTTTGAAAATGGTATTTAGCTGAGTTTGTATATTCTGCAGAATTGTAAGATAAATCTTACAGGGTACGTCTGTGAGATTGAGTATTACGTCGTCTTTGTATTTTGTGGCCTTTTCAGCTTTTGTAGCATTCAGATTACGGAATGAATTCTGTAAAAAGACTGAGTTTGGATATTTTTTTGTCATGTTTCTATCTTCTATTAAAAAAAATAATTTGTTCATAATTTGGCGTTGGTCACTTGACGGCTGGTATGAAGAACTACAGGTCTTTTGATATTTATTTCTCGAAATGTCCATAACTTTTTTTTGTAAAATTGATTATTTATACTATATTTTGAATACTCTAAACCATGTCAACCGAAATTAACCAAACCAAATATTTTGAAGCAAAATATGTGCTAAAAATGCAACCAGCTTTTTTTCATGGCTGTTCCGCGACAATACGAAAAATTATTGATAAAAAGAAAATTCTTCAAGATGATTACCTATTAGCAACTTACAACAAAAAACAGGGATATACCATATGCGATCCGGCTGTAAAACGTGCAAAATTATATTTGAAAAAAGAATGGGTAGATGCCAATGTGCCTGGATTTGGTAATAATACCATTCAACTTGAAATTGAACCAGTCCCTCCTCTTTTATTGTTGGAAGATGATGAAAAATTTAAAGATGAAAAAGGAAATGTGGTGGAAATTGAAGTTAGAGGAGAACGAGATTGGCGAAAAATTTGGTTTAAAGCAAGCGATGTGGGAAAAATGCTCGAATACAAAGATGATGAAATAAGACGTATTTTAAAGAATAAAACGGGTTCTTTTAAACAAGACGAAGATTATAAAATGTTTATTCAAGAGGGAGTCATTTTAAATGACGTCCTACCGAATAAAGCAGATAACCAAAAAACCATTTATCTGTCCTACCATGGTTTGGTGCGATTATTGATGATACGACGCCATCCCATTGCCAATCATTTTCAAAATTGGGCATTAAATACCTTGTTCATTCATCAATTTGGAACGCTCCAACAAAAAGAGGAATTGGGTGCGGACTTATTGGGAATTGATTTGCATACATTGAGATCTGTGTTTAAGATCTTTGTGGATAAGATTCCGTGTCTCTATTTGTTTTATCTGGGAAATGCGGGAGATTTACGGGAAAAAATTCCAAATGGATTAGAGGACCATTGTAAACTATATAAATATGGATTTACCGAGGATTTGGAAAGAAGAACACGCGAACACAGGAAATCCTATGGAGGCAGCATTCAACTAATTCATTTCGTTTATATTGATCCAAAATATTTGTCAAAAGCAGAAACATCTTTTAAAGAAAAAGTTCAAGCTTTCACAGATTTGAAAACCAATGGAATGACACCAAATTTAAAATCGGACATTTCAAGAAAAGAAATTATTAGCTATGATGATTTATTACAAGGCATGATTCGTTCAAATTTGAGGGATATTGGAGAGATATATTCTGGAATATTGAAAGAATACCAACATAAACTAGAGATGGAAAAAGCTGATAATAAACATAAAGGGGAGCTACTTGAAGAAAAAAATAGGACAATATTGAAGATGGAAGAATATCAGGCCAAAATCGAAAGTGACAAAGAAAACTTGGAGGGAAAGTACCATAAATTACTTGAACTGTATTTCACCAAGTAAAATAATCATTTTAGAGGTTCGATTCAAATTCAAAAAAGAAATTTGGACATGTTTTTCCGTTTTTTATTTTTGTATGTATTAATCATACCATCTAAAAATGTAAATCATGGTTTACTTTCCAAAAATATACAAGATATATTGTATATTTTTATATTCGATTCTTTCATGAAATGATGTTTTCGAAAAGGATATTATTATTTTCCCAGTGGAGCATTTGATTCATGTTCCGTGGAGGATTCACGCATGCGAACATGATATTTTCGACGAACGGCGGCATCAAAATTGTGCATGTGTTCATGAATAAAAGGATTCGGTGCATTTCGTGGTAGGTCCGCAAATGTGTGGTTTACATCACGGTGATGTGCTTCGTCTGCTAGCATGTGCTCCAGACAATCCCGCCAAGTTGCCTTCTTTGGATCTAAGTTCCAATACACTTTAGCAATCTCTGGAGCCTGTAAATGCCGCCATTCACGATGTAAATGCGTGCCTTCTGTTTCGAGATGGGTGAGGATGTTACTGTATGTGTGAACTGCAGTCTCTTCCAGGTAGCCAACAAATCGATGAAGGAGTTGGGGACGGAACGCATAGGCGAGCATTAATACGGGTGTCATGGTTAGTTGTGCCATGATCACCATGGACTTTGTCAGTACACCTGCCCGGAACATTTTTAAACACACGAGGAGATGC
Organism: Rhodospirillaceae bacterium; assembly: GCA_002690995.1. Lineage (GTDB taxonomy): Bacteria > Pseudomonadota > Alphaproteobacteria > Thalassobaculales > Thalassobaculaceae. Next base: position 9,435 of record NZGS01000093.1, on the reverse strand, counting down.
ATTCGTTCATTTTCCGCTTCTTCCAAAAAGGTAAAGATAGCTCCATGATCGCGCTTCAAGTTTCGCAAAGAGTAAAAGTGACGGAACCCTGCTGCAATGAAACCAGGTACCCCAGCAAAAGATTCCAAAATGATTAAACGCCACTCCAAGGACTTTGGTGTTGGATTTGTTTCCTTGTATCCTGTGACAAAGTTAAAGCCATGGTACAACGTCTTCATGAAATTTTGTGCGACTTTATCCGACACTGTTTTCGGACGATGTTTTAATTTGGCGGTGCGACGTTGTTGTTCAATTTCTTTGGGGGTCCAGATATGGTTCATTTGACGCCAAGAATGGTCTGCAAGCTGTGTCTCGGTCCATTTATGCGAGAAAAAACGAAGTGCGTGTCGACGATGTAAGTATAGACGTTTTGAGAGTAGGACCATTTTTCTATTATTGAAAAAAAAAGAAATTTTTTGATCAAAATCTCTTGTCAGATCGATCATGGGAAAGAGATCACTACAACTTCTTTAAAATTGTGTTGTTAACAGTCTATATCGTACGTAATCATTTGTTCTGATTCATGTTGATGCTTTTAATACGTGGAATTTTATATTTTTCATATTATAAAAAATAACAATGAAAGTTGATCCGTATTCATATACACAGTTGTATCCTCCAATTCGGTATAATAAAAAATTAATGCTAAAGGTATCAGACATCCATACAATAGCCGTCTTTACGTATGGAAACGAAAAAGGCAAACCAGTACTAGTAGTCCACGGGGGACCTGGATTGGGGACGACACCTGATATGGCTCGGTTTTTTGATCCAAAGAAATATTTTATTATTCTCGTTGATCAGCGAGGATGTGGTAAAAGTAAACCTCTTGGAGAGTTAGAGGGAAATAACACAGAAGCATTGATAGATGATTTTGAAAAGGTTCGGGAGAAATTAAACATTGGCGAATGGATGGTTTTTGGAGGATCATGGGGATCTACATTATCTTTAGCGTATTCTATGCGTCATGTTCAAAAAGTAACACAACTTATATTACGCGGTATATTCCTAATGAGGAAAAAAGAGGTTGATTGGTTGTTCGAAGAAGGAGGAGCAAGTAATGTCTTTCCAGAAACATGGGAAATATACAAAAACGCAATTCCGAAAGGCGAAAGGAGGAACTTTTTAAAAGCCTATCAAAAAAGATTGAATGGCTCCATGGGAGATGATGAAAAAGAAAAAGCTTGTTGGGCATGGTCTTGGGCGACATCTGCTTCCCATCTTCACCCAAAATCATTAAAAGAAATTAGAAACGAACTAGGTAAAAATAAAAATTACCTTGCACTATCAACTATCGAATTACATTATTTTATAAATCGTGGATTTTTTCCTCGTGATGGCTTTTTGTTAGAAGATAAAAACATGAACAAAATAAAGGATATCCCAATTGTTATTGTTCAAGGTCGATATGATATGATTTGTCCAATGACTAGTGCACATGATTTGTATAAAAAACTACCAAAGGCTGAGTTTCATACAACTATGGCGGGACATTCTGCATTTGAACATGAAACGATAAAATATTTGGTGAAAGCTACCGATAAATTTAAAAATCAATAACTTGTCGCTCTAGTCATTTGTAAGTGCCGTTTTTAATGATAAATGATTAAAAACATGAATTCTTTACTTCTTTTTATAGGTAATCATTCCGCTTTTTAATTCGGTTCGGACATAGACGGTTCCTTTATAGGTAAATTTTTTAGTGCCTTTTTCCCTTGCCGCCAACATTTTGGTAAAGTAGGCATTTAATTTACGGGGTTTCATTTCTTTCTTTGGTTTTGCCATTTTATGAAATGGAAAAAAAAAATATTTTTTTTTAAACATTCGTGCTTCGTGGGATGGACTTATTCTTCAAATGTTGAATAAACTTTGTAATACTTTTCTTCTAGTCGTTTGAGATCTTTTTCCCATAGGTATTCCGGTCTCATGTTGCGATAGAGCTCGAGTTTCTCCAAAGTTTCCCCATGTTTTTGCTTCAGTTGTTCATAACGTGTCCGTGTCATACTGCGGATGGGAATGGAGAGTAAATAGTCAAAACTTCCATCATGACGTGAAAACTGGAATGTGTCAAGACGATGTTCCAGAGCATCATCCTGATAGTCGAACAATTTCAACTGCTGGGAAATGACGGCTTTCAAAAATTTCTTTTTATTTGCCAAAATATCCAAGTCTATTGTCAGCGCGTGGATTTGATGTTCGATCCGTTTTTGATACAAATCAAATCGTTTTTCATAGTATTCATCGAAAATATCTTGAATGGAGTGGAAGCGTTGAATCCGATTCTGCTGAGAAAAAAGAACCATATTTGTTAAATGCAAGGTGGATGACAATTTCATGGACTCTTCTGAAATCCTGTCTGTCACGGGTTCAAATACGAAATGTATTTTTTCAGTTCCACTATAATTTTTCAAGTTTTTAATCTTTTTTTGTTCTTGCATAATCTCTAATTCTTCTTTATACTTATCTGTCCAAACGCCAATAGGTAATTCTGTAATTTCATAATAGGTTTTATTTTTTTTGGTAAAGCAGTTCAATTTTCCAGTGGTCTTGTAACGATGATCGTCAATCTTGGTGATACTTCCGCCATATCCATAGTAGTCCGGATCCATGGTAAATGCCTCACGATTGCCATGAAGATATTGACGTATTCGGTAGAGTAAAGCCGCGAAAGGGAAACAGGGTAGAAAACAGGACCACCCGGTGCCGATACCTGCGGTGCATCCGTTCAACAGACAAGTTGGTATGATGGGGAGATAATAATCAGGTTCTACTTTGTCCCCATCATCGAGTGTATAATTTAGAAGAATATCGTCTTCCACCGGGAAAAGCAGACGAGTCAGAGGGGCCAATTTTGTAAAGATGTATCTTGCGTTGGCCGCATCTTTCCCACCATGGGATCGTGAACCAAATTGACCATCTCTTTCAAAAAAAGGTATATTATTGCTTCCGGGAAAATGATGACTCATTTTAATAATCGTTTCAAAAAGACAATTTTCTCCATGATGATAATTCGAGTGTTCTGCACAATAACCCGCCAATTGAGCGACTTTCATGGATTTTAAATTATGTTGCAAATTTTTCTTAAAGACAGAGAAGAGACATTTCCTCTGACTTACTTTTAACCCATCATAAATGTTTGGGATAGACCGTTTACAGTCTTCCATGGAATATTTGATCAGTTCTTGATTGAAATAAGTGCTAATTGGATACGTGTTTTCCGGGACAATGTAGCGCGTTGGATCATAGTGGAGCAACCACTGTTTTCGATCGGCACTGAAACTTTTGTGAAAAATTTTATTCATGGATATTGCAGTTTCCTCGTCTTTGAGAAAATCCACAATTTTTTCACCAAACGTTTCAAGAATCTCAGCATTCGAGCTTGTACCCAGACCTTTATAATATTTTACCTGAAAGGGTCTTTGAAGTGTCTGGATTTCTTCCAAGGCACGTTGGTAATCATAATCATTATAAAAGGATTGGATACGTGATCCCTGGGTGATTTTGGCAATTGGTGTCATCATAATCGAAAGGAAAGGTTCGGGACGATCAAAAAGTGAAGGGAATAATTTGTGGAAAAAATTCAGAATAAGAGAACATATATGATGACCGTCCTCATCGGCATCCGTTATGATGCAAACCTTGCCATAATAAAGCGTTTTGAAGTTTTCCTCCTTGGTGTAATCCACATCAAACTTCAAATTCAGTGCTCGAATGACGTCGGAGATTTCCTTATTGTTGGCAATCGATTGTATTGTCGCATTGCGCACATTGAGGCATTTACCACGAAGTGGGTAGATCCCAAAGTAATTTCTACCGGAACGATTATTGTATCCTTTGCTTATGCCCAGGGTGCTATAAGTTTTTGCAGAAAGTCCTTCGCAAAGAATTAGTTGACAGTCTTTGGAATGTTTTGTACCAGCAAAATTAGCAGGATCCAGGCCCTCGATGCGTCGAAATCCGCGTTTCTTCTCATTCTTTTTTAGGTTCATAATTTCTTTCACACGGTTCAATTCTTGTATTTCTTGTACAAAATCCCATTTTGAAATTTGCTGCACATGCTTGACAGGTATCTCAATGTTCAATTCGGACTGAGATGAAATCATTTTTGTTTTTGATTGGCTACTAAATTCGGGATTAATCACATTTACATTTAGAAATATTGTAAAATATTGACGTAACTCTTTTGGCTGGATTTTTAATTTTGTCAATTTTTTGGCAACTTGACGAAAAAGCTCCATAGAAAATTTTTCGACATGCAAGCCACCTTCCTTTGTATGAATACCATTGACAAAGGATATACTCGCCAATGGAACAAACCTCTCACATACAACATATTCCACCATATAATTCGATCCAACAAAAATGCCATCGACCATTTTTTTGTTCTCCTTATTATACAAATGAACATAGGCAGAAAGATTTTTGAAATGAAATTTTTGGTCATTCCAATAGACTGGAACCTTTGTTATCATGGCTGCATCCAATAAATATCGTTGATACAAAGAACAATGGTAATCATCGTACTTGTCCATACCAAACAAGGAAAAATCAGGAAGCCAAGATAATTTGGTGAACCCTTTGCCGGTCGATTTTTTTCGTATTTTTGGTTTGTGGCATTTTTTCATGTGGTCTGTCCAATGTTGCTCGTAGAATAGTTGCCGCTCGGGATCATATATCGAAACACGAAATTCTTGACTAAAGACGTTAAGAAGCTTGACACCCAACCCATTTCTCCCGGAAGTTTGTCGTTGTTCATCATCGTCAAGATTCGAACCCGAGAGGAGATGACCAAAAATAAGTTCTGCAATGTAAATATTTTCATCCGCATGCATTTCAATTGGAATATGCATACCATCATTCTGTATAGTTGTCCACCCAGTCTCACGGTCTAATTCGACCATAATTTTTGTCAGAGGGTTCGCGGTATTTTGACTACGATAGAAATTGTCAACTGCATTGGAAAGTGCTTCAAGGAAAATTCTAGTAAAACCATCATTTGTCGGCATACTTGACTGATAGGAAATTTGAATTTGATTGTCATTGACCGATTCACAAAAAAGCTGATCCGTGACGTCCCGAGTACGATTCGTGCCAATGTACATGTCCGGTCTCATGTGGATATGGGATATTGAATCAAGCTTCTTATATTTCATTTTTGAAAAAATATTTATAATAATAAAAATCATTTTTTAAATAAAGAAATTCCGAAATGATAACATCAAATGATTGGTATTCATCATTTTTGCAACAAAACAAAGGTCTAGTTATTACGCATATAATGATAACACTTCTGGCGTTACCTCTTGAAATCTATGTGTATGCCGTATTTTCCAAACGTATATTTCAAACAATCCAGGAAAAAAAATATCGCGAAATGGCAAAAGCGATATTGCTTTTCATATTGTTCCTGGTTTTTCTGCAATTTATATTTACGTCGCGAGCATATGTGAGTAGCAGATTAAGGGAGTCCGGACAAATTTATATTCGACAAAATTATCTGAATAGTTACTTGGAGAAAAACGATGAAGACTATTCCAATAGTAAATGTATTCATGAAATGGACGTTATTCCATACTCCTTTTTCGAATATTATAATGCGTTGTTAATGTTTTGGACCCCTATCATAACCTTATCCTTTTTTTTTACGATATTTGCGTTCTGGATTGGGAAACGAATTGGTTTAATTACTCTCGTTTTTTTTACACTTTTCTATTTATCCATGATTCTTAGTTTTAAAAGTATCACCCGATATGCAAACGAAATTTTCTATGAAAATGAGGATTTGCTCGACCTTTATGAAGATATTTTTGTCAACAACGAGACAATCCGCAGTACCAATACAAAGACCGAATCCATGTTAAAAATGAAAGATAAAGAACAAAAGATGTACGATAACAATGTAAAACTGACAGTTTATGTAGGTGCTTTACAATTTTCATTGCTCTTTCTTCTCTCTGTTTTTTTTGTGTATACGTTTTTTTTAGTGTTTAAAATGGCACGAAAAAACAATAATATGGCACAGTTTATTATGTATTGTTCTGTGTCACTATTTGTCTTGAATAATATCTTTCGCAAACTTCACATGATATATAGGGTTAGCGTCGACAAAGGATCCCTGGATACCTTGAATGACGTTCAAAAGTTCCAAGATCCCTCAATAGAAGAACCAAATTTACAAGGATATAATATTAGTGTGAGAAATCTATCATTTTCACGAGGCGATAAAAAGATCCTCGAGAACCTAAGCTTCAACTTCCCGGAAAACAGTACTACAATTATAAAGGGTTCGATTGGATGTGGAAAAAGTACCTTCATGAAGCTCCTATTGGGCTGGTATACTCCCACAGAAGGTTCAATAACAATAGGATCCGTGTCACTTGAAAATATTCCTGTCAAAAAGTTACGGGAAACCATCTATATGATGTCGCAGAACACAGCATTATTTTCTGGACTCACGGTCTTGGAAAATATATTTTATCCAAATCCGGTCGATGAAAATCTTCTCGTCTCTCTTAAATTGCCCTCCTCTTTTCAAAGCATTTACAAGCAAAAAGTGATCAAACACGGTGCCAATGTAAGTGGTGGTCAAAAACGACTGGTTCACGTGCTTCGTGCTTGGCTGCACCCCGCCTCAATTGTAATTATGGACGAACCAATTGATAACATTGATAAAAATACGATGGCTGAAATTGTACGCATTATCAACCAAATCTCCGAAAAGAAGACACTACTCTGTATTTCACATATTCATTTCGACTTGGACCATGCTGAAATCATAGATTTTGATTCGTTCAAAATAACGAATTAGAAAAATAGTTCATTCTATATTTATCAAACAATATGGAATTTTTAAAAAGAACTCTAAAAGCAACGCCTGAAGTCTGTACCATAGAAAATCTACGACATTGTCCTGAATGCTTTACGAATGGCATGACGATCACGCGTTGCTGTCGAACTTGATGCAGGACGCAAACCCGGTGTTGAATGTAAAAGTGTTGTCGCCTGAGTCGCTGTCTCGGAAATGCAAATTTCCCGTATACTGTTCGCTCCAGCTGCATCCCTTAATTTTGTTTTTGCCTCGATAAGATCATTCCTATCAAACAGAATAGAAGCATTTTCTAGACCATCCGTGACAACAATGGCCAAGACATTCTTCCCCTCCGTAGCATTCGGAAGTAACTCTCGAAGCATGGTAGTTACACCATCGTACATTGCAGTTGATCCAGCTGCTTTTACTGCTTTCAGCTTTTGTTTTGCCTCCGTCAATGTCATTGTCTCGCAATGAAACTTTGTTGAAAATTCACAAAAAATGACGCTTTGTGGTTCAAACTTGTCCAACAACCCGATTGTTTCTTCCACAACATCTGATAATATAGAAGTCATGCTTCCAGATAAGTCCAATGCGATTCCGATAACCTCAATTGATGACATGTATTTGCCATGCTCGACAAAATTGTATAAAATCAATTTTTAGAGTGCACACCAAATGACCATTAGAGATGCAAGCAGTGATCCGATAGATGAATAAGTGTCAATGAGCGGTTTGATAAACGTAAATGAATCGTAAAAGATGAAAAATAACAATACGTTGGTTTCTGTCTCGAATTCGTATTTTTGAGTTATTTTGTTTTTTTTAACTAAAATAAATATGAAATATTTTCACCAACCTCAAACAACAACATCATTCCCTTCTTCGAAAAACCGTAAAGGGAAAAGATTCATAATTTCAAAAATATCATTGCTACTTCTCTGTATTGGTATCATTATTTTTGTAGTAGTTATGTTTTTCTTGACTAAGATAAATATGAAATCCCATGACCCACCACGCCTGTCAACAAGAACAAAACCATTCCAGTTATCAAAGAAGTTAGAAAATAAAACAAAAGAGAATTTTGAGATTGTTGTTGCGAGATATGACGAGGATCTATCATGGTGTGAAAATTATAAAAACTTTGTAACGATTTATAATAAGGGTGAAAACGATTTAAACTATCCATCTATTCCATTGGAAAATAAAGGTCATTTAGCAGACACTATTTTAAGACATATCATTACAAATTATGATGATTTGGCCGATGTTACATTCTTCAGTCACGGATCCTACAACTATAGACGGGATCAAATCATAAAGGAAAAGGGTAAATGTCATCGTTTCTTTGAGGATTTTGTTTCCTGTGATGCCAATACTTTCGTTATTATTCCGAAAAAGGCTCCACCTGGCTCTAGCACATGGTATAATTACCCAACGACTTTGGCAAAGGTTTACAAAAGAATCTTCCATAAAAAATATGTAAACAACTATTATTGGTCATGTGGAAAATGGATTAGTGTTAGTAAAGAAAAAATTCGAAAAAGCCCGAAAGAGATTTATCAAAGAATGCTGGATTTTGTTTTAGAAGATTGGCATGGAAAAGAACCGCCACAAAATATCTATAGAACTCGGGGAATCTTTATCGAACGAATTATAACACAAGCATTTGTCTAGCCTTCTACAAAAGTATCATTTTTACAGAAGCAACCATATTCCGTGTGAAAACATCATTATTGTGAAACTTGGATTTGTTCGTGACGTTTTCGAACGTAATCTTGAAAGACCTTTTTGGACAATCGCTCTTGATGTTTGGGATTGCGGAATTGCTTCATATACTCATTCGCATTTTTCACAATCTGTAAACACTCCTGTTCATGTGCAAGTGCCCACGTATACTGTTTTTCCAAATTGGAAAAATCATTATTCAGTTCAACGTAATGCACGCCAGGACGTAAACGACTTTCGCGGAGCCAAGATTCACATTTTGGTTGCTTCATAAAACAAACTGAATTTGACGCCAGGACCCATTTTAACGCGGTCGCAACATCGTTACCTTCAATACAAATAATATAACGATATCGTAGTTGTTTTCGGACAGAACAATGTGGCTTCATAATTTCCTTATTCAGCTTTTCATGTTGAACGAAATTTGTAATTCCAACATCGATTCCTGAATTCGGATGCCGCGCATATTTTTCGGCAAACCGAGCACGCTCACCATCACCAGTAGATACACCACGCCAAATAATCCTGCGAGATTTTCGCCGCCAGGGAATATCGAGGAAACGCACGACGGCAAAATCATGCCAATGACGGTACACATTCCATCGTTGTAAAATTACGTTATGATCGCCAATTACACGACTTTTCGCCAAGTATGTGGTCTCTTCTGGATAGACCTCCGCATTATCCCCAATTCTCACTACGATAGAATGACGTTCATTAGCTGGCATGGACAAATAATGATTGTAGATATTATCCAAGTAGATCAAAAGTCCTGTTCTCAAGAGTCCATTTTCCAAACGTTTTCGCAAGCGTATAATATCATCAAAAGTTAGTAACATCGGTTTATCAGCCGATTGAAG
>NZGS01000092.1 GCA_002690995.1 Rhodospirillaceae bacterium | reverse complement strand
TTTGATGATTTTTATAAAAATATGGTTGAAGAGACAACTTTAACAGACGTGACTTCTAGCTTTTCCATGGAAGTTATTAAGCATACAAATGCCCTGCCAATTTAAATTTCAGCACGGTTTTTGGCGGGTACTCTAATGAAAGCCGGTGTTGCTGTATTCTTTACTCAATATTCGATCACCCCTACAAGCTTGGCATTGGCGTTGGAGGAACGTGGCTACGAATCACTTTGGGCACCTGAACACTCTCACATACCCGTTTCTAGGAATTCAGATTTTCCAAAGGGGGGAGCACTACCAGAAAAATATCAAGATGTAATGGATCCCTTTGTTACGTTGTCGGTGGCAGCCGCAGTAACGACCTCTCTAAAAATAGCCACAGGTATTTGTCTTGTCGTCCAGCGAGATCCTATCCAAACGGCAAAATTAGTTGCTTCTCTTGATCAGATATCCTCAGGACGTTTTTTATTTGGGGTAGGGGCTGGATGGAATTCTGAGGAAATGAGAAATCATGGCACCGATTATAGTACTAGGATGTTATTGCTTAAAGAACGCTTAGAGGCGATGCGAGAGATCTGGGCTAATGAGCACGCTTCTTATCAAGGTAAATTTGTTAAGTTCTCTGAAATAATCGCTAATCCAAAACCAATACAAAACCTCACCCACCGATAATAGTTGGAGGCGCCTTCCCATATGGGGCGAGACGAGCAATAACGTATGGCGATGGATGGATACCGCATGCTAAACGCCCAGCATATGATAGTGTCATAGATAAACTTTCGGAATTCAGGAAAATGGCTAAGTTAGCAGGAAGAAACCCCGATAGCTTGCCCATTACAATCTTTGGGGCGGAAGATGATCTCGCTACATTGCCACGATATAGAGACGCCGGCGTTCAGAGAGTTGTATTTTCTTTACCATCGAGTTCCGAAAAAGATATTCTTCTGCTATTGGATAAGTATGCGTCACTAATGGCGGGCCTTAATTAAAGTGATCTCGCGTCCATTTAATAGCTCCCAATCCGGCTTGCCGTCCAAGAGCCAAGCACCCGTTAATTAAATACCCCCCTGTCGGGGCATTCCAATCTAACATTTCGCCTGCTATAAAAATCCCAGGGTACGATTTTAACATAAGAAAATCGTCAACTTCACTGAACTTAACTCCTCCTCCACTACTTATTGCCCGTTCAATGGGCTGGCTTCTCTGTGTTTTTAAAACAAGGGATTTAATTTTCCGTCCTAGGATTTTTGGGTCTCTAAAATCCTCCTCACTTAAAAATTCTCTCAGCAAGGAGGCTTTAACAGCATTTACTTTGCCATTTTTTCTTAAGTAATTTGATAAAGAAATTTTTGACGCTTTGAACGAAAGCCTTTTAATAAGTCTTTCAAGATTTATGTTTGGATGCAAGTCTAGTGAAATAATGCCATGGCCATTGGCTCGAATTTGGTCTTGTAGACTCTCTGAATGAGCGTAAATAGGGGTTCCTTCCACACCATAATCCGTGATTACTAAATCACCAAAAATAGTTTTTTCATCTACAGTTACACTGCATGATTTTATTGGAGTTCCTGCAAAACGATCACGAAAAACATTTGACCAATCGAAATGAAATCCACAATTAGTCGGAAAAAATTCCCGTACGGCTATCCCATTCTTTTTGAATAAATTTAGCCAGTTCCCGTCACTGCCAAGGCGTGGCCAAGTCATACCCCCAAGTGCCAGTATAGTCGCGGTAGAGGTATGTTCGTAAATCCCTGTAGGACACGAAAACAAAAGTTTACCGTTATCCTTCCAACCCAACCATTTGTGATTTACGTGCGTCTGAAGAGATTGCCTACTTAGGCGGGCGTGCCATTTTCTTAGAAGAGGAGAGGCTTTCATTTCTAGTGGGAATACTCGTTTCGAACTTCCTTCAAAGGTCTCAATGCCCAAGTTGGATGTCCATTGTTGCAACATGGTTGGCGTAAAGCTTCTTATGGAATTTTCTAGAGTATTGAGTTGTGAGGAGAATCTACTCAAAAATAGTTTAAAATTCTCTGTGTGGGTAATGTTAAGACCACTTTTACCTGCCATTAACAGTTTTCTGCCAATAGTTGGTTTGGCTTCAAAGATATTTACGGCTATACCTTTTTCTAGCAGTACTTCAGCTGCCATCAAACCAGCAGGTCCTGCACCAATTATGGCCACGTTTGGATCCACACCCATCAGCCTTATCTTGTTGGGTCGAACTTTATCTCAGTGCTTGCTCGAGGTCCGCTATTATATCCTCAACTGTTTCTAGACCAATTGACAAGCGAATTACATCATCTCCTGCCCCAGCAGAAATACGTTGAGTTTCTGTAAGTTGTCGGTGCGTAGTAGATGCCGGATGTAACACAAGTGATCTAGTGTCTCCAATATTAGCAAGGTGACTAAGTAGTTGGCATTTTTCTACAAACTTTACGCCTGCATCATAGCCGCCTTTTATGCCAAACGTAAAAACGGATCCTGCACCTTTCGGTAAATATTTTTTTGCAAGATGAAAGTAGTTTGACGCCTCAAGACCTGCATAGGAAACCCATGATACTTTGGCATGGTTGTGCAAATAATTTGCTACCACCTCGGCATTCGCAACATGTTTTTCCATTCTAAGCGCAAGTGTTTCAATGCCCATAATCGTTAGATATGCGTTCATCGGAGCCATAGTAGGGCCTAAGTCTCTCAATCCCACTGCATGGCCGTAAGTTGTGTAAGCAAGATCTCCAAAAGATTCGTAAAAATTTAGGCCGTGATAAGCCTCCTCTGGTTGAGCTAGAGATGGATATTTGTCGTTCTGCGCCCAATCGAAAGTACCAGAATCAACGATGGCACCTCCCATTGCGTTACCATGGCCAGATAGAAACTTAGTGGTTGAATGCACAACAATATCTGCGCCATGTTGGATAGGCTGGCATAAAAATGGAGTTGCCATAGTATTGTCAATTAACAAAGGTATACCGACTGACCTAGCTATAGAACTTAGCGCGTCGATATCTGAGACAACTCCTCCGGGATTTGCAAGTGACTCTCCAAATATTGCCTTAACACTGGAACCGTTGGCAGCCTCTTCAACAGATGTTAGGTCGTCGAAGTCAACGAATTTACAATTCCAGTTGAACTTTTTAAACGTTTTCCCAAATTGGGTAATCGAGCCTCCATATAATTTTGTGGAGGCAATCAATGTGTCTCCAGGGTCCATGATAGGTAAAAGTGCAAGAAGTTGGGCTGAGTGCCCTGAAGCAGTGCATGTTGCTCCTCTACCATTTTCTAGAGAGGATATCTTCTCTTCCAAAACAGCTGTGGTGGGGTTTGATAATCGTGAGTAAATATTTCCAAAAGTTTGCAAGTTGAAAAGTGAGGCTGCATGATCCGCGTCATCAAAAACGTATGCAGTTGTTTGATAAATTGGCGTTGAACGAGCTCCTGTAGTAGGGTCGGGGGATGCGCCTGAGTGGATTGCCTTTGTCTCAAAGCCCGGTGTTGCTGTGATGGTCTCTGCTGAATTTGAATGTCTGCTTTGTTCGGCTATCCCTTTTGAACGTCTCTTTGAAGAAATTACTTTTGAATTAAAGCCATGCCATGATAGTTCTCCAAACAAACGAGAGAACTCAATTTTTGGGCACCTGTCCATTACAACACGGAGGCCTTTTTTTTCAGCTCGAGCTGCTGCCTCATTATTTATGACACCTAGTTGCATCCAGATTATCTTGGCTCCATGTAAAATAGCTTGGTCAGTGATTTCTCCAGCATCTTCTGATTTTCGAAATATATCGACCATATCAACCGGCTTAGGCAGTTTGTCTAGGCTGGGGTAAACAACTTCACCGAGTATTTCTTGCCCCGCTGCAACTGGATTGACTGGGAATACTTTGTATCCTTTTGACTGTAGATATTTCATTGCGAAATAGCTGGGCCGGTTCCAGTTAGGGCTAGCACCAACCATTGCGATTGTTTTTACGTCAGCCAAAATGGATTTAATAAAGTCATCGGAGTATGTTGGTTCACTAAGTGAAGTGTGAGTTAAAGTTTTTGTCATCTTATTTGCCAGTCCAAACAGGTAACCGTTTTTCAATAAATGCGCTAATTCCTTCCTCGGCATCCCGGGCTTGCATGTTCTGTATCATTACTTTTGACGTATATTCGTATGCTTCAGACAGCGGCATTTCTAGTTGTTTGTAAAAAGCTTCTTTTCCAATCTTTAAGGTAAGGGGGGATTTGCTGGCAATTTTATTTGCTACTTCGCTTACAGCTTCGTTCAGAAGCTTACCAGGAAAACGTCGATTAATTAAGCCATGTTCAACAGCTGTTTTAGAGTCAATTTTGTCTCCTAGCAGCAACATCTCCATCATCTTTTTTCTGTTAATCTTTCTAGATACGGCTACCATAGGTGTTGAGCAGAATAAGCCGATGTTTACGCCGGGAGTTGCGAATGTGGCGTTATTATCGGCAAACGCTAGATCACAACTTGCCACAAGTTGGCAGCCAGCAGCAGCCGCGGTTCCGTGGACTTGAGCGATGACCGGTTGAGGTAAGTTGACAATAGCTTGCATCAGAACACAGCATTGCGCGAAGAAATTTTCCAAGAAAGTTTCATTGTTATTAACTTTCATCTCCTGTAAGTCGTGACCAGCGCAAAAGCCTTTTCCTGCACCTTTGATTACGACCACTTTAATGTCCCGTTCATTTGCTATCGAATTCAATGAACTGATAAGTTCTGACATAAGGCCGCTGGAAAGTGCGTTGTAAGCCTTTGGTCTGTTGAGAGTAAGCCAAGCTATATCTTTCGCGTTATGACGTAATAAAACTTTATCCTCTGCGTCAATGTGAGTTTTAGACATCAATAACTATCCTTTGTACACTGAATATTACGCTAACAGTACTATTTTTACCGCCAACTGTTGTCAGCAGGGAACCGATCCAACTCATTTCTAGAAAAAGCTAGTCTAGGCTTTTAGGAAATCTAAAAGGTAGATTAAAGCTTTTAAAGAGCATCCTCTCCTTCTTCTCCAGTTCGAATTCTCAGCGCCCTCGATGCATCGTAAACAAAAATTTTACCGTCACCGATTTTTCCAGTTTTTGACGCTGTAGCTATAGCTTCGACTGCATCTGTCTCCAGTTTGTCACTAACAACTATCTCAATTTTTGTTTTGGGGACAAAGTGAACGTCGTATTCAGCTCCTCTGTAAATTTCTTTATGTCCGCCTTGACGGCCATATCCTTGTACTTCAGTGACCGTCATACCATGCACGCCGATTGAATTGAGTGCAGACCTTACATCGTCTTGTCTATGTGGTTGAATAACTGCTACGATCATTTTCATCGTTTTAACCCTTTCTTAAAATTCATGTCCGGTCGGGGAAGCTGATAATAAGATACATCCTTAGCTTAGATCATAGCCTCGTTCGCCATGTGCGCTTATATCAAGACCATCGATCTCTTCTTCTTCACTGACACGAAGCCCCGTAAATCCCAATACAATTTTCGCAATGATCCAAGTTGCTATTCCCGATAATATAGCAACAGTTACAATGCCGGTAATTTGCACTAGCATCTGGCTTCCTATCGTAGCGCCTTCGGCCAAACCCAACCCGCCAAAACTTTCGCTCGCGAAAACAGCGACCAGCAAAGTTCCTATTATCCCACCAACGCCATGGACGGCAAAAACGTCAAGTGAGTCATCTATTTTGCAAGTTGTTCGTATCCAGGTTGCAAACCACTGGCAGACAACGCCTGCAACTACTCCTATGACAACAGCCCCAATAGGACCTACAAAACCTGATGCAGGCGTTATTGAAGCAAGACCTGCGATAGTTCCAGTTACGATGCCTACTACACTCGGTTTTCCAAATTTTATCCATTCTATAAAAGCCCATGTGAGCGAAGCGACTGCTGCAGATATATGAGTTACAACCATTGCCATTCCTGCATTGCCATCAGCGGCTAATGCACTCCCGGCATTAAAGCCAAACCAGCCAACCCAAAGCATACATGCTCCAGCAACCGTCATTCCAGGATTATGAGGCGGGCGTATATCGGATGGGAAACCTCTTCGTCTGCCCAAAACGACTGCCAATACTAATGCAGAGACCCCTGCCGTGACATGAACTACTATACCTCCCGCGAAGTCCATTACCCCTAAGTCCGAGAGCCATCCGCCCCCCCAAACCCAATGGCACGCTGGTGCGTAGACGACAACTAACCATAGCATCGAAAATAGTAGAACCGCAGAAAACTTAATCCGTTCAGGGAAGGCGCCAACTATCAGAGCAGGCGTAATGATCGCAAAGGTCATTTGAAACATAAAGAATACCGTTTCGGGTATGCTTCCGCTCAGACTCTCTGTTGTAACTCCCGTTAGGAATGCTTTACTCAAGCCTCCTATATAAGAGTTAAGCCCGCCGCCATCACTAAACGCCAAACTATAAACAACGACGAGCCAAGCTACTGATGCTAAACACGCGATAGCAAAACAGTGCATTAAAACTGATAGCACATTTCGGGAGCGTACTAATCCGCCGTAAAATAAGGCTAGCCCGGGTAATGTCATAAACAGGACGAGCGCTGTTGAAGTTAATATCCACGCCGTATCACCTGCGCTCAGTTTCGATTCTGCATGAGCGGGGTTAATAGCAATAAAGAATAATAAGAACGATGTTAGTCCCCAAGACCATATGCTACGGCTTTTGATTTTCATTGGCTCTATCCTTAAAAAACGGATATTAATTTCTTTTATTAGTAGAGAAGACCATAAGCACTATTGTTTTAACTTCAAGCATTTTATCTATTAATAACACCCTAAACTTTTTCAAAAGATAGGAATATTTTTATGAAATGGGACTTGATTATTTTTGATTGTGACGGTGTTTTGGTGGATAGTGAGGCCATCGGAAATAGATTTATTGCGGAAGCTTTAACTGCCTTAGGTATCGAGACATCTACCGACGAGGCTCTTGGGGAATTTTTAGGTGGAAAACTAACCCAAATAAAAATTTCAGTGGAGAAAAAGCTAGATAAAAAACTTCCAGATGACTGGGTTGATAAAATTTACGAAAAGCAATTTGCGGAATTCAAAAGGTCTCTTAAGCCGATTCCTGGTATAGAGAATGTACTTCGAGCGCTAATAAAAAATGATGTCTTGATGTGTGTTGGATCTAATGGTCCAGTTAACAAAATGGACGTGTCGTTACGTGTCACTGGGTTAGCACAGTATTTTCGCGGTAGAGTTTTTTCAGCCGACCACGTCGGCATTCCAAAGCCAGCTCCTGACCTTTATCTCTATTGCGCAGAACAGTTAAATTGTATCCCGCAAAAGTGTCTTGTTGTAGAGGATAGCCCACGAGGAGCGATGGCCGGTGTTAGCGCAGGGATGACTGTTTTTGGCTACTCTGGAACTGATAATAGCGATGATCTTTTTAGAGCTGGGTGTTCGACCGTTTCTTCAAAGATGACTGATCTGTTAGATTTCGCAGGTGTGCTTTAAACTCGATGCGATAAATCCCGAAATTAGTTGGGTACGATAACACCTTTTCCGCTTGTCTGCTCATCAAACTTTTCGTAAGCCTCCTTTGCATCATCCAAAGACCAGGTGTCAGTAAAAAGCTTTTCAACATCTATTTTATTCTCGGCTACAAACTCTGCACACTCGGACTGACCTTGGGTTGAGAACGTCCAGGAACCAACTAATGTTACTTGCCGACGCAAGAGGTCTGGGCTAACGTCTAGAGTAACTTCACCTCTCTCTCCTACAAAGCAAGCTATGCCCCATGACCGAACAGTTTGTACAGCTGCTTTCCTGGCACTTGGTGCTGAAGAAGCTTCGAGAGTTTTGTGGGCACCTTCGCCATTTGTGAGGTCCTTTATTGCAGAAATAGGATCCTGCTCATTGGAATTAATAAGCTCGTCTGCGCCAAAATATTTTGCAAGCTCTAATCTCTCATTAGAAATGTCTAGCGCTAATACTCTCGCCCCCATAGCCTTTGCAAGTTGAGTGGCTGAGAGCCCTACTGGCCCTTGGCCAAAAATTGCTATTGTCTCGCCGCCTTGTATTTTTAGCCTTCTTAAGGCGCCGTAAGCTGTTCCCGTTCCGCAGGATATTGCGGCGCCAGTTGTAAAGGATAAATTATCTGGTAGGGGCACGAGGGTTGATACAGGTACGCGCATATATTTCGCATGGGCTCCGTGACCACTAGATCCAAACACCGTAGTGCCATCAAGGCACATTTGCTGCCAACCGCCTTTGCAATGTTTGCAAGTACCACACCCTTCATAATGATGATCCATTACCCTTTGGCCAATAAAACATTCGTCTTTACTGACAGCTGAGCCGAGCTCGGCAACAACTCCGCAGGGCTCATGGCCAGCAATCATTGGTTCATCCCCCATCGCAAAACCCGACGAGGTGTCACCTGGTGTGAATTCGGCGCGGTATCTGTGAAGGTCACTTCCGCACATTCCAGAAGCTTTTATTTCTAAAATAACATCTCGGGGGCCAGGAGTGGGATCAGCGAAATTCCGTATCTCTAGCGTTCGGTTTCCAGTAAAAACAACACCCTTCATGTTTTGCTCCCAATTAAAAACTCTACATACATTATGAAATCTTGGCTTTGTAATAGTTTATAATTAATGTTTTCTTTTTAAATTAATCTAAAAAAATTATTACCCATTTCTCACGGGCGAGGAAATTAGTTCAGTATTTAGTGTCCCTTTAATTTTTTCAGTTGGTTCCATTCTCTGCTTCCATATAAATACTGACGATCCGTATAGAATATAGCTTAGCGGCCTATTTACCAGTCGTTGTGTGTCGTAATAAGCAAAAGATACGAATTTATACTTGTCTAAAGGAAAACTCATATAAAACTTCGACGGAATGTTAAACCTACAACGTTTTGAGGAAACGTAAAACCAGATAACTGATCAATATAAATCAAGTAATTTAGAAAGAATGGTTTAAATTAGTACCAGTTGTATCAGAAGGAGAGTGTTGTATGCCTGATAATGCTTTACCAAATTCTATAGCCAACATGCCTGTACAGTATGCAGCTAATCCTGGAACAGAAGCGGAAGTAAGAGCTCGTTATTTCAATACGGGTAACGCTTTTAACATTCAATTGCCAAACGTTCCAAACGCTGTTTTTACGGAAGAACCGAGGATGGCGTTCTCCAAAGAGACAAAAACGGGTTTAATTTCCTGCGATACATCCGGAGAGATGGAATGTAAGTTTCCTGCAACCTTTCCATTCGTACTTGCTTACTATGCACGGATCAACGCTAGTGAAACATTAACAACAGACTTCGTTGCGAGCGGATCAATTTACTATGTGATACAGGGTGAAGGGAAGACAGTGTCTGGTGATGAGAGTATTTCCTGGGGGTGTGGCGATATATTTGTTTTGCCAGGTGGTGAGCGACAGATCCATCAGGCAAGCAAAGAAATGGCTATTCTTTGGGTTGTTACAAATGAACCTCAACTAGCATTTGAAAACCTTCAGGGTCCAGAAAAAGGTGCCGCCCCAACAGAAATGATTCATTACCCAGCAAGTGAAATAAAGAAACAGATTGACTTGATTTATAAGGTCGGAAGAGGAGACGATATTGCTGGCTCAGCATTAATATTCTCGTCCTCGATGCAGGAAGAAACCAGAAACGTCTTGCCAACATTGACACTCGCAATGAACTCGTTGCCTGCCGGTGGAAGTCAAAGACCACATCGACACAATTCAGTCGCTGTATCACTCGTTATAAAGGGAGAGAACTGTTTTTCTATGATAGACGGTGAACGCAAGGACTGGGCGCCCTGGGCGACCACTATTACCCCACCAGTATCTGTTCATTCCCACCACAACGAAGGCGATGAACAGTCAATGTTCTTAATCGTTCAAGACGGCGGCCTTTATTATCATGCAAGAGCGATGGGATTTGAATTTGTTGATTGACCGAGGGAGAAAAGTCTATGGTGTCTAAGAGCATAACAGTTAAAAGTCTCGACCCGGCACTAGGCGCAGAAGTAAAAGGCGTTGATTTTAGGTTGCCTCTAACACCTGAGGTCGTAAGCCAAATACACAACGCTTGGATGGAATATCAAGTGTTAGTTTTTCGTTGCCAGCCTATCTCTGACAAACAGCACGTAGCGGTGACGAGGTATTTCGGTGAACCGGAAGTTTTTCACCAGAATATTATCAAGTCAAAATTCGTAAAAGAGATATTTAGAGTTTCCAACACTGATGAAAATGGTAACCTAATGCCTCCAAGTGATCCTATTCAGCAGCAATTATCTAGTGCAAAAAAGTGGCATACGGATTCAAGTTACCGTGCAGTGCCAGCTATGGGATCTCTTTTGCATGGTATTGAAGTAAGCCGTACGGGAGGGTTAACTTGTTTTACCAACATGTATAAGGTTTATGACGCGTTATATCCAAAGGTGAGAGATCTAGTCGATGGAAAAAAGTGTCGGCATGATTTTGAACACCTAAGCCGTATTAGTGGTGCTCGCAGGCCCTCAAAAGACGAAAAGGCGTCGATGCCTGCTGTATGGCAACCGATGGTTCGTAAACATCCTGTAACCGGTCGCAAGTCCTTATATATTAGCCCTATATATAATGATAAAATTGAAGGTATGGACGACGAGGATGCTGTTGCCTTAATCAACGAATTAGCAGAATTTGCGGGACAAGAGCAATTTGTTTATCGGCACAAATGGGAGGCCGATGACATAGTAATGTGGGATAATCGTTGCACAATGCACTTGGTCACACCGCACGATCAGAACGAAAGGCGAGTAATGCATCGCACAACGATAATAGGTGATGGTCCGGTTTTAGCAGCATAGCATATCTTTTGGTGAACTATGATGCGCCAGCTCGCTGGCGAATTTTTTCATCATTTAACGAAACATCACTTCCGTCAAACTCCTTTGCATCGTCAGTACAAAGCCAGGCGATAATTGCCGCAGGCCTCTCAACAGGTGAGTGGCTGTTAGGCGAAAGCTGGCTTATTGGGTTTATTCCCGAGGCCCTAATGGCCACTTGCATATCTGTGGCAACGGTTCCCGGGCTAAGCCCGACAGCTCTTATCCCATGGCTCGCATATTCTAAGTGCGTCATCTTAGTTAACATTAGAGCTGCCGCCTTGCTAGAACAATAGTGGCTCCATCCCTCTCTTGGCGATGAGGCTGCCCCTGAGCTTACATTGATAATTATACCTCTACCAACTTTTAGCATATGGGGGAGCACAGATCTTATGCCAAAATAAACGGCTTTGTAATTTACGTCGGCCGACCTAATCCAAAGGTTCGGGTCTGATTCTGCCAAATGTGAAATGGGTTCAATGGACCCAGCATTATTTATCAGAATATCTAGCCTTTTATATGTTTGTACGATGCGTTGGACGATTCCATTTAAGGCATCAAAATTTGTGACATCACAGTGCATTGGTGTAATGCTAAGGTTCCTTTGCGATGCTTCATTAGAAAGTTTGTCTAAGTCAATCGTACTTCTGGCAATGGCAATAACCTCAGCATCTTCTGCCGCGAGTTTTAATGCTGTGGCGCGACCTATTCCTTTACTAGCGCCAGTAACAAGGACGACTTTATTTTTTAACGTCGTCATCACCACTCCAAATACCTAGTTATCATATAACCTCCACGGTCATACCATCATGGCCAATTGTAAAATCATTTTTCCGGGTTTTATCTTCACCTCTAACAAGAAATAAGGCACGTTGACCAAGATCAGTTTGTACATCGTCTTGGCCACTTCCAACTTTCATGTTTCGGTCAAAAATAGATGTGCCCGGCAAATACCTTATCGCAAAACCAGCTCGGCGCTGGTTGGATAAGTTTGGACTTGCACCATGTGCGGTGAAAACATCGAAAATAACCATTTGACCGGGTTCTAGAGGAACCGATACGACGTGCTTGCTTTCTATGAATTCGGATTTGATTTCTTTGTCCAATGCCGCGCCTTTGCCGCTCAAACTTTGGTGAGGCAACAGCATTTTAGCTCTGTTAGAGCCGGTTAATATTTTGAGACAGCCATTATTTTCGTTGCTTTCATCAATGGCTATCCATACGGTTGCTGTAGCCAGAGGTGGTATCGGCCAATATTCTCCGTCTTGATGCCAAGGTGTAGCGCGTCCCGTTTGTGGAGCCTTAGTAAAAATTCTACTTCCCCAAACAATTATATCAGGTCCAATAAGCTGATCGACTATATCTAGAAGGGGAGTCAATTTGCAGATTTCTAGAAACTTAGAATGGATATCAGGGCGATTAGAGCCCGCAGAGAATATATGTGGTGATACCAATCCTTCGGTTGGGATATGAGGATAGGTCTGCATTAATTCGAGTGTAGCGTTTTGAAGTTTTTCCAAGTCAGAATTATCTAATCTAAATTTGGGTACAACAAATCCATTTCCCGTGTAGGAATGGATCTCCTTTGTAGTAAGCAAGTGATTTGAAGTAAGAGAAGACATGATCTTGTTCGGCCTTAGTTAGGAAAATCTCTCTATCTTTGTATTTTTCCCAGGGCTTTCTCCCAAAACTTGGAAGAGGGGGCGATCTTTATAACTTACGAGATGGCCTGATTTATTTACCTTGTCTTGGACACTCCTATCAAAAAGGCTTGTAGAAGGCATATATCTAAAAACTAAACCAGCACGTCTTTCACCCGAAGTGTTAGCGTTGGAGCCGTGCATTAAATGGACGTCAAAAAAAACTAGTTCGCCAGGTTCTAGTTCAATATCTACTGCTTCTTCTTTATTCAGATAATCTAATTTGACTGTGCGATCCAATGCTAAATTTTTTCGGCCGTCAACTTGATGAGGTTTAAGCCCACTTAAGTGTGATCCCGGTATTACTTTTAAACAAGCATTCTCGCGACGAACTCTGTCAATAGCAATCCATGCTGAAACGTTTGCTAATGGTCTGATCGGCCAGTAAGCGCCATCCTGGTGCCATGGTATTTCCATACCGACAGCTGCGGGTTTGCAAAATAATTGGCTTCCCCAAAGCAGCACGTTTGGGCCTAAAATTTGTCCAAGTATTTTTTTGACGCCTCCTTCCATCGCTAGATTAAGAAAATCTATATGTCGTTCACTTACCATTGGCTTTGTTGCTCCCTTGGGGAGATGGGGGCAGACAAGTTGTTCTTGGTAATGATCAGGATTAGCTTCGATAAGTTCCTGGACTAGTTGTTTCATCGTTTCGATACTTTTAGCAGAATATTTCCACTTTGGGACTACATAACCCTGTTGCTTATAATGTTGAACCTCTTCTTCCGTGAGAATAGGAGCTCCAGATGTTGCCGATTCCGTTGTATCCATTTGAATGAGATCCAAGCAATTTTAAAAATTAATATTAATGTTCAATGTCTTTTATTTTATTTGTGACCAATCTGTTGGTCGGCATAGTTTATTTTCTTGGCTAACCACGAGCCCTTCAGTCTTTCGTTGATACTCTGTCCAATCAGGATCTGCGTCTCGTTTTGCCCGCTTCATTTCTAGGTCTGCTAAACTATCATAGCCCCAAAAATGTACAACCTGATGCAGTGGACCATGCTCAACGACAAAATATCCTAGTGGATCGCCTATGTGCCGACGCTGTATGGGGAGAGCATATTCTTCGAAAAGAGCAAGATAAGTCTTCATTTTTCTTGGAACAACATTGTAGGTTCTAACATCAACAATCATAAATTTACCTCCATTATTGGAAAAATTCATTGTAACATAATATAAACAGTTCAATCGATCGCTTGGTCAAATAAATTGCTAAGCTTGTTAAGTGTTTGGAGTATTAATAGATGAGCGGTGTGGATCCTTCTGCAGCAGTGGCGAAACAAACAAAATTAGCAGCTGAGATATTTGACGAGCTTTACAACAAAACTTTTGACGGTGTGGGAGTGACACGAGCTTCTTATGGTGAAGGGGAACAAGTTGCCAGTGAGTTGCTCGAAAGTCACGCAAAGAAATTAGGACTTGTGATCGATCATGATGCTGCAGGAAATATTTACATGACAATGAGAGGTGAATCTCAAGAAGCACCCCCGATTGTAATTGGTTCGCACATAGATTCTGTAGCCCAGGGCGGGAATTTTGATGGTGCAGCGGGCGTGATTTCAGGATTAATCGCATGTGCTGGCATCATTGAAAAAGGTATACGGCTTCCTCAAGATATTCGAGTGATGGGTATCCGGGCAGAGGAGAGTGCATGGTTTGGTGTATCATATATAGGCAGCAGATCTGCTCTTGGTACGCTTTCAAAAGACGCGCTCGATAATGCTAAAAGGTCAGATACAGGAATAACACTCGGGGAACACATGTTTAAGGCAGGCTGTAATCCGGATGCTCTCAGGGCGGGAGATATCTATCTTCCGCCATCGTCTCTTAAAGCATATCTGGAAGTTCACATCGAGCAAGGTCCAGTGCTTGATAGCAAGGATTTGCCATTAGGTATTGTTACAGGGATACGGGGTAATAGGCGTCTCCCTTCAGCACAATGTATTGGCGAATATTCACACTGCGGAGGTGTGCCAAGGAGTTATAGAAAGGATGCAGTCTTAGCGGTAACTGACCTTATAAGTTATCTAGATAAAATCTGGGATGAATGCGAGAAAAAGGGCGAGGATTTTGCTTTTACTGTCGGTAAATTTTTTACTGACAAAGAATGGCACGCGATGACGAAAATTTCAGGAGCTGTCGAATTTAGCCTCGACATGAGAAGCCTTGATGGAGACTTTATTGAAACGATGACCAAACGTGTATGCGAAGAGGCTGTAAAAATTGAACAAAAACGTGGTGTTCAGTTTAACTTGGGGGATTTTACCAGAGCAGCTCCCGGTCCAATGGATGAACAAATCAAAACCCGTATGCTGTCAGGGGCTGACAGTTTAGGAATTCCTTATATGGAGATTCCAAGTGGAGCCAGTCACGATGCAGCAGCGTTTGCTGCTGCTGGTGTCCCAACCCAGATGCTTTTCATTCGAAATGCGAATGGTAGTCACAACCCTGATGAGGCGATGGAGATATCGGATTTTATGGAGGTGACTAGGCTTTTAGCTTGGTGGCTTTGCAATCAAAAATGACCCCGGAGAGATTTGAAGTTATTATACGCGGCGCAACAGAAATTTGGGATGTTGAATGTAAAGTAGAATTTATGGATAGTCGTCCGGCTTGCTTGCTCTGGATGAATGAGCATAAAGTTTCTATATGTCATGAGGTAACATCTTTTGGGAATGTTTGGCGAATTATTGGGTTGGATGGTAGGGAGCGCGTTCATCCATCTCTGGGATCAACGCTTAGCTCTCTTTCGCGAATATTACGCCCTAATCAACCAAACGCACGGGTGATTTTTGCACGATGATAGACCGTTTATCAGAAACAATAGACGCGGTAGACATTACCGTTTTAAGTGGTTTCCTTGGCAGTGGGAAAACGACCCTAATAAGGACCTTGTTGGAACGTCCAGATTTAGCAAGAACTGCAGTTATAATTAACGAATTTGGCGAGATTGGACTGGACCATGAACTGATAGAGTCCAGTGAGGAAGATCTGGTGGAGTTAAGTACCGGGTGTATCTGCTGCGTCATGCGAGGAGATTTGCAAGAAGCTATAGAGCGACTTATGGTGCGCCAGCAGACTGGAAATGTTTTTGATCGAATTATTCTAGAAACAACAGGATTGGCAGATCCCGGTCCAATACTTCATTCGTTAATTTATAACGAATATCTAAAGTCACTCGTACGACTAGATCGTGTGGTTATAACCGTGGATGCGTTAAGTGGATTGAACTCCATTGCAAATTTCAAGGAATGTCCGCAACAAATTGCGTTAGCAGATATTATTTTAATAACAAAGGCAGATATTGATCCGACAAATGTAGATGATTTGAGAAGGGAGTTGAGACGTATTAATCCTGAGGCGTTTATCTATAAAAGTAATTTTGGAATGACAGAGGTTGACCTTTTTTCTTTAAATAGGCAACAGATCGAAAAAGTATCTGAGAATGATATTGATGAACATAGTCATCACCATACGCACAGTGATCTTCATTCAATTTCATTGCGCCGAAAACAGCCAATTAAGGCTGTTACACTAACTTTGTTTTTGGAGACACTTGCGCAAGTATTGGGACAAAACCTCGTTAGATTAAAGGGAATTGTATATCTTGAGGAGTCGCTGAAAACTCCGGCTGTTATCCATGGTGTTCAGCATGTTTTTCACCCAATGTCTTGGATGGCAGATTGGTCAGGCGAGGCGCCGGAAACACGTTTAGTATTGATAGGTCGAAAATTCTCATTAAACTGGGTGGAAGCGGTCTTAGAAACAATTGAAGAGGAAGTTGCGCAGACGATTTCATAATTGTCATATGTGTAGACTTATCTTCACGATGGGAAAAAGTATTATGTTCGATATCATTTTACGCGGTGGCACAGTCGTAACACCACACGGCGTAGCCGTTCAAGATGTTGTTGTAAAAGGTGAATTAATTGAAGCAATCACAAACCCTAACGCGATTTCTAGTGAAAAAGCTAAAAGGTGCGTTGATACTGCAGGAAAAATCGTTATCCCTGGTGGGATTGATCCACATGTCCATTGTAAGTGGCATATGCCTATGCCAGATGGTAGTTCGACATATTCAGGAGGCCCGGAGGTTGTTAGCAAGGCGGCGCTTTATGGTGGCACAACCACGTTACTAGATTTTGCTGCGAGAACGGAGGACATCCCTTTAAAAGATGTCATTAAAAAAAGAGATGAAGACTGGATCGACAATTGTTATTGCGATTATGCTTATCATTTAATGCTTTTAGGGGACATTGAACCACCCGTACTGAAGGAGCTGGAGGAATTGATCCCAAACGGTTACCCAACCGTTAAAATTTTTACAACCAATATAACCCCAAGCCGTGCAGGTAGGATGGTGCATTTTGGTGATATTTGGGAAGTATTTAAGATTATAACTCGCACAAAAGGTCTTGGTGTAATTCATGCAGAAGACAATGATCTTGTGATGCATATGTATGAAAAGTTGATAAGGGAGGGGCGGGTTAGTTTTCACAACTTAGCCGAGGTGCATAGTGCGCTGTCTGAAGATCTTTCTTTCAGACGTGTAATTCGTTTAGCAGAGTCTGAAAACACACCTTTATATATGATGCATGTAAGCGCTGGAACAGGAGTGCAGGCAATAAGAGAAGCCCGTGCAAAAGGCCAACCGATTTATGGAGAAACTCTGCATCAATACATGCTCTATAACTCCAATGATTACAAAAGAGCAAATGGCCAAATATATCATACTTATCCATCTTTGAAGTCAACGGCTGATCAGGCGGAGCTTTGGAATGGCACGCTTGATGGTTCTATAAATAGCGTCGCAACTGATGAAATTTGTTGCTCCTTGCAATTAAAGACAGTTGGTGACCGGATAGATGATACTACCGGCGGTAATGCGGGTGTAGAACCTCGTTTGAGTGTTATGTACCATGAGATGGTTACTCAAAGAAAATATTCCCTAGAGCGTTTTGTAGATCTATGTTCTACTAATGCTGCTAAAATTATGGGGATGTATCCGCGCAAGGGAGCGATAGCGGTAGGTAGCGATGCTGATATTGCGGTATTAGATCCAACAATAAAGAAGACTGTTAGATTAGAAGATTTGCATGAGGCGGATTACAGTCCGTGGGAGGGCCACGATATTACCGCTTGGCCAGTAATGACAGTGCTTAGAGGAAAAATTGTAGTCGAGGACGGAAATTTCTTTGGAGATCTATCTGACGGCAAGTACCTTGACCGAACAATCAAAGAGGATATTTTGAGCGGGCCTGCGTTATAGCGGTATAAGTAACTACTTGATTTTGCCTTCCTTGTAGAGGACATGCTTTCTTACGACGGGGTCGTATTTTTTCAGCTCGAGTTTCTCAGTCTGGGTGCGGGGATTTTTTTTAGTTACATAGTAGTGACCTGTGTCGGCTGTACTTACCATTTTTATCAAGACTGTTGCTGGCTTTGCCATCTCTGACCTGCTCCATGAAATAAATTCTTCTGAATTTTGGGAAAATTACACGCTTGCACACGTAAGTCAAGAAAAGTAAGTGCCAATACCTTTTTTTCTTGACTATTACATTCTAATTAAAAAATTTTCAATCAGCGTTTGCCGCGGCGGTTTTTAGATATCTTTGAACGCGTTTTATCAGGTGCTTTTAGATGATCCATGTTGCGATAGCCACTACTTTCCCCAGCATATTCAACTGCAAGGCGTCCTGTTATCGCGTCTGCAGTTTTAAGGATAACGTGTATTTTCTGCCCCAAACCAAGCACTAATCCATTGTGTCTACCTGCCAAGGTTTGTCGTCTTTCATCATAGCGGTAATAATCGGGAGGTAATTTAGAAGTAGGTAGCAGGGCGTCGACGTTCTCTTGCCCTATTGTCACAAAAACGCCGAATTTTTTTACACCAGAAATGGTAGCATTAAATGTTTGTCCTAATTTGTCTTTCATAAATGAAGCCAAGTACCTATCATTGGCTGCGCGCTCTGCAGTTGCCGCTCTCCTCTCTGTTTGTGAGATATGTTTACAGATATCCTCCAATTGTTGATCAGCAATACTGTACTTTTTACCTGCATCAAAATTACTGGCAGCGATAAGTGCTCTGTGAACAAGTAAGTCCGAATAACGTCTTATAGGAGATGTGAAATGAGCGTAGCGTGCCAAGGCGAGCCCAAAATGGCCCACGTTTGAAATTGAATACTCCGCTTGGCTTTGAGATCGCAAGACAAGTTGATTTATAGTTTCTTCAGAATCGGTTCCTTTTGCTTTTGACAAAATCTGATTAAAGAGTTTTGGTCGCAATACTTGCCCCTTAGCCAACTTGTAACCGAAACCGGTGAGGTTTTCTCTCAAGTCGTTAATTTTATCTTCAGATGGGACATCGTGGATCCTATATACACAAGTGTGCATTTTTTCTTCTAGGGTCTCGGCGGCACACACATTTGCTGTGACCATGAACTCTTCGATTACTTTGTGACTTTCTAGTCGTTCTCGCGGTAGTATCGAATCAATTTTTCCATTGTCGTTGATTTTTATTACTTTTTCTGTTGTTTCGATATTTAATGCTCCTCGCTTCTCACGAGCATCAGAGAGAGCGTTGTAGGCGCCACGTAGAGATTTTGCTAATTTCGTTATTTCTGGGGAACAAGCGTTTTTGTTGCCGTTAAACGTCTCTTCGAGTTGTTCATAAGTTAATCGCGCCTTTGATCGCATTACCCCTCGAATAAATCGATGACTTTTTTTATGTCCGAATTTGTCGATTGTTATTTCGACGGCTAGGCATCCTCTATCTTCGTTGGGTTTTAAAGAACACAAACCATTAGAGAGGTTTTCGGGCAGCATGGGGACAACGCGGTCAGCGAAATACACCGAATTTCCTCTTTTTCTTGCGTCGATATCCAAAGGATCTCCATTGCTGACATAATGAGCGACATCGGCTATAGCTACGATCATCCTCCAGCCGTTTAAATTATGGGGGTTTTTATCCTTTTCCGCCCATATGGCATCATCAAAATCTCGGGCATCACTTCCATCCACTGTTATTAAGTTGATGTCGCGGAGATCTTCCCGACCCTTGCTTATCTTAACGGGTTGAGCTTGCTCAGCTAAGGATATGGCTTCGGGGGTAAACTCAGTTGGAATATCAAATTCGTTTATAGAAATTAAACTTATTAAATTTTGATCATTTTCATGACTTAAAACATTTATTACTTTTGCTCGTTTAAGCCCAAAACTTCGTGCTTGTTGGATTTCCACTTCAACCAAGTCACCATCTTTCACCTCTTTGGAGCCATTAGTATCTACAACGGCCTCTTCTGATCTTCGACCGCTTACAGGGACGACTCTTGACTTATCATCTCCCAACTTAATAATTCCTAATATTTTCGTCTTTGTGTTATCTAGCCGTCGAAGCACTGTTGCACTGTAAAAATTAGTGGAGATTTTTGAAGTTTTCGCCAGAACCTTATCTCCCTCTGCAAAACTTGGACCCTTGCTGGAGAGGCTAATTGAAACTTTTAGGTTCGGATGTATAGCATCGTTTTTCACAGGTCTCGCGAATACAGAGCCATCGTCAGTGATTTTTAAAACTTCAAGAACCGTAACAGGTGGCAAACTGCCAGGAGCGGAAGCGCGTTTGCGTCTTGCCAAGGAAATCGATCCTTCAGCAACCAGCTGTCTTAAATATTGTTTCAATGCTATTTTTTGGAAGCCTTTGATATTAAAGGCTCGCGCAATTTCGCGCCGTCCCACTGAACCTTTGGAATTTTCTATAAATTCTTTGATTTGGAGCGCGTTTGGTAGTCCGGATACTTTTTTGGTTTTGCGTGCCACAACGCTGGTATGGTCCTTAAATGTTTTTGTGAAAGTCTAAAAGATCTATTAACTGAATATTCAATTAGCACTCGTCTTTCGTCGGGCCTTTTTCTTTGGCGCACCCTTCGCGGCTTTGGCGGCAATAAGTTCTAGTGCCCGCTCGAGTGTAATGGAATCCTCTGTTTCATCTTTTGGGAGTGTTGCCCTTACTTTCCCTAGTTGAACATACGGACCATATCTACCGCTTTGAACGGTTACAGATTTACCTTCGGATTCTCCAAGAGCTTTTGCCGTTGTTTTTTTCTTTGGATTATTTGCAATTAAATCAACCGCCCTATTTAATCCTATTGTAAGTACATCATCCCCTGCAGGTATAGAGGTAAAGCTACCATTATGCTTTAAGTAGGGGCCGTATCTGCCGAGACCTGCGAGTATTGTTTCTCTATCATCTGGATGCGGTCCGATGTCTCTGGGGAGGCTTAATAAGCCTAGGGCTGTTTCAAAGTCGATTTCCATGGGCACCATTGTCTTCGGTATTGAAACTCGCTTGGGCTTTTCAGACTTTTTCTCTCCCTGCTCACCTAGTTGTACGTAAAAGCCATACGGACCCTTGCGAAGGCTAACTTCGTCGTTTGTTTCTGAATGAACACCGAGTATTTTGGGCTCATTGAATGCTTGCAGATCTGGGTTATCAAGCTCGTCCTTTGAAATGATTAACTGCCTTGTCATTTTGCAATCAGGATAATTTGAGCAACTTGCATATGGACCAAACTTTCCAAGGTTTAAACGTAACTCCCCTGAGCCGCATTTCGGGCACATCCTTGTAGACCCACCATTTTTTGTCTGTGGGAAAAAATACTGTCCTAAATCATCATCAAGACGCTTAAGGATATCTGGAATCTGGAAATCATCCATGCCGCCAATTGAGACTTTAAACGGTTGCCAAAATTTTTGCAGCACGTCCAGCCAAGCTAATTTTCCATCTGAAATTTCATCTAGCTCAGCTTCTAGGTCCGCTGTGAAATCATATTGGATGTATTTTGTGAAAAAATTAGATAAAAAAGAGGTCACAAGTCTCCCACGTGCCTCCGGAATAAAGCGTTTTTTATCTAAACGTACATAGTTCCGTTCTTGTAGCACTTGCATTATGCTTGCGTAGGTTGAGGGCCGCCCAATTCCAAGTTCTTCGAGCCTTTTTACGAGGCTGGCTTCACTGAACCTCGGTGGAGGTTGGGTGAAATGCTGGTCAGGTGTGGTTTCCTTTCTTTCTAATACTTCGCCCTCAGACATACTTGGAAGTATTCGATCATCGTCGGCCGAACCCTCTACAGAGGGATCATCTTGATCTTCCTTGTATACCTTTAGAAATCCCTCAAATGCGATGATTGACCCATTTGCCCGAAGCTCTGTGGCTTTGTCTGTTGCCTCAATCTTAACCGTTGTTTGGTCTAACTCAGCGCTAGCCATTTGGCTGGCTATAGACCGTTTCCAGATTAGGTCGTAGAGGCGAAATTGATCTGCGTCTAGATAAGACCGGACTTTCTCCGGTAAGCGCGTCATATCAGTTGGGCGAATAGCTTCATGAGCCTCCTGCGCGTTTTTAGCTTTGGTTTTATAAATCCGTTGTTGATCAGGAACAAAATTACCACCAAACTGTGCCTTTATGACTTGCCTTGCGCCGTTTATAGTTTCTTGGCTGATTTGAACACCGTCAGTTCTCATGTAAGTTATTAACCCCACGGTATCTCCACCCATTTCGATACCTTCATACAAGCGTTGGGCGAGTTGCATTGTTCTCGATGCGCCAAAGTTAAGTTTTCGCGAAGCTTCTTGCTGTAAAGTTGATGTTGTAAATGGTGGCTGCGGGTTCCTTTTGACCCTTTTTCGGTCAATTTTTGAGACCGAAAAATTTGAATTTTCTATTAATGCAACGGCCTTGAGTGCTTCTGTTTCGTTTTTTAGGTCAAATTTATCAAGACGCTTACCCTCGATATGCGTCAGCCTTGCTGAAAAGCTCTCGGCTTTATTAGTTATCAATTTTGTATCGATAGTCCAGAATTCTTGAGGTATAAAAATTTCAATTTCCGCTTCCCGTTCAGTGATAAGTCGAAGTGCTACAGATTGAACTCTTCCGGCAGAACGTGAGCCCGGTAGTTTACGCCATAATACCGGCGACAAATTAAATCCAACTAAATAGTCCAACGCCCGTCTTGCAAAGTATGCGTCCACAAGATCTTGATCGACATCGCGCGGGTTTGACATAGCTTCCAATATAGCTGGTTTCGTAATTTCATTAAAAACTACCCGGTGAACAGTTTTATCTTTTAGCACTTTTTGCTCGTCAAGCATTCGCCAAACATGCCAAGAAATAGCTTCACCCTCCCTGTCGGGGTCGGTAGCCAAGATAAGCTCGTCTGATTTTTTTAGTGCTTCTTTAATTTCCCGGAACGGCTTTGTTGAACTAGGGCTCTGCTCCCACGTCATCATAAAATCTTGCTCTGGGTCCACGGATCCCTTTTTTGCTGGTAAATCCCGAATATGTCCATAACTGGCTAAAACGTTATAGTCAGACCCTAGATATTTGTTGATTGTTTTTGCTTTGGCGGGGGACTCAACAATTACAAGTTTCATTACTTTTCCCGAAATACCTTGAAGTTAGGCTACTAACCAAAGGCTAAGTCCATGATTTAAAAATCGCGGTGCCTTTCTCATATCTTTACGCCTCATCGACCTATTCTTCCCAATTATTTTTGCCAATTTCATTTAGTCGCTTCGAGACAATTGGCATTGTTGACATCAAACGTCAACCAGATTGCATATAAAAAAGTGAAAATTAGTTTTTTAAAGACATTTAGATTTGATGTTCTTTTTTGCAATAGTTTTAAAAAATGCCTGCGTCGAGCCCCGCGCAAATAGCTTCTCCCAATTCTTCGGCTTGTCGCACAAAATCCTCGTTCCATTCGCCACGAAATATCAATGGCGCCTGAACCAGTCTCCATTTTTGACCACTGATTATACTTTCAATTGCGCGCCGTGTTCCGGTTCCATCCATACCCGCCCTGATATAGATCGCACATGGAAGCCCCTCTTTTTTTTCAATGGTTTCGTTATACGTTCTATCGAAAAAATCTTTTAAAGCTCCGCTCATATATCCAAGATTTTCGGTTGTTCCCAAAATTATAGCATCAGCGGAAAGTGTATCTAATGCATTAGCCTCGAACGGTGTCTTGCAATCTAAATCGACTATTTCACTTTGGATTTTTCTTGCTCCACATAAGACTGCTTCTCTCAGCCTCAGCGTATTGCTAGAGGGGATGTGACCAATAATAAGTAGTTTCCTCATATCGACTGCCAAATTTAAAAACCCAACACAAAATGATTGTTTCACAGAGTTGCTAACATATAGTTGATTGGTTTTGGAATACCTCTTCGCAAACAGCCATAATTTTGCAACACTTTTCCTTGAGTGATTTTTGGGGACATTGAAATGGGAAAATTAGATAATAAAGTAGCAGTGATTACAGGCGCCGCAGGCGGAATTGGACGCGCTGCGGCTAAACTTTTTGCTCAAGAGGGTGCCAAGTTAATGTTGGTTGATCTTGATGAAACTAACCTTCTGAGCATGGTGGAAGAGATTGGATCTGATAAAGCGTCATATATTACGGCGGACGTTTCTAACGTAAATGACGTCAAAAATTATATCGATAAAACGTTATCGATATATAAAAAGATAGACATTACGCTGCTCAATGCTGGGATTGAAGGTAAGATAGCAAGTATCCAAGACCAGACTGATGGCGACTTTGATAAGGTTCTCGCCGTGAATGTTCGAGGGGTTTGGTTAGGGCTTAAGTATACCATGCCGGTTTTGGCTGAAAATGGCGGTGGTTCAATTGTTATTACTTCATCTACTGCCGGCATAAGGGCTACGCCAGGTTTGTCTCCCTATATAACCAGCAAGCACGCCGTTATTGGATTGATGCGTGCCGGTGCCATGGAAGGAGCCAAGGATAAAATTCGTGTCAATACGGTCAATCCGTCGCCCATTGAAACAAATATGATTTACAGAATAGAGGATGAAATCAATCCCAATAGAGGAAATAAACAGCCAATGGCAGATAACACACCATTGAAACGTTATGGCCAACCAGAAGAAGTAGCGCGTCTAATGTTATTTCTTGGTTCTGAGGACGGTTCTTTTTGCACTGGAGGGGTCTACATGTGTGACGGTGGAGTTTCTGGTGGCAGGAGTTTTTAGCGTTGGTTACAATGACAGTTTAAAAGTCATTGCTATTTGAATTACTTATAAAGCACCCAAATTAAAAATTGAGAGATATTATGCGATATAAAGAGCGCCGGGAAAAGTTTAGGGCAGTTTTAGCTGGAGACAAATGCGTTTTCCCTGGTTCCATTTTTGATCCAATTTCCGCTAGAATTGCTGAGGATCTAGGTTTTGAAATTGGTATGTTTGCTGGTTCTGTTGCATCTCATACGGTGCTTGGCGCACCGGATTTAATTGTTTTAACATTAAGCGAATTTGCGCAACAAGCACAACGGATTAATAGGGCCACTGATATTCCACTAATGGTAGATGCCGACCATGGCTACGGTAATGCTTTGAATGTACGTAGAACTATTGAAGAGCTCGAGATGGCAGGTGTGTCTGGGTTATCCATAGAAGATACCGAGTTACCTCAAAAATTTGGATCTAACGGAAAAATAAATCTTCTATCGATTGATGAAGGCATTGGTAAAATGAAGGCCGCGATCAGTGGAAGACAGGACCCTAACTTAGTAATTGCTGGGAGAACCAGTGCGCCGGCAATTACTGGAGTGGGAGATGCAATAGAGCGGGCTCTTGCTTATGAAGCAATAGGCGTTGATGCGATTTTTCTGGTTGGTATTAAAACAAGAGACGAGTTAGATACCATTGCAGAAAGACTTAGTTTGCCAATTATCCTAGGTAGTGCCAAAGGCGATGTTTTGGATGAAGATTATTTAAGCTCAAGAAATGTGCGTATTTGTTTGAAGGGGCATCAACCTTTTGCCGCAGCGGTACATGCAGTCTACACTACACTCAAATCGATCCGTGAAGGGGTTCCCGTTGAGGAGCTAAAAGGCGTTGCCTCGCCTGATTTAATGAAAAAAGTAACAAGAGCCGAAAAGTATAATGTAATGGCGCAAGAGTTTCTGAAAAAATAAGCGGATCCTTTATTTAGAGAAGATCAAATGTCAGTTATTGAAGTTTATTTAAGCAACTAGTTTTAGGGAAACGTTTGTCAGAGGGATTATATTGGAACGAAAGCTAAGTACAATATTGACATTGGATGTCGTTGACTTTAGTAAGCTTATGGCTTCAGACGAGGATATAGCGCTTTCCAATCTGCGGCAACGAAGAGAAATTATAGATGAAGCAATTCACGCTTTGGACGGTAGGATTTTCGGATCAGCTGGTGATAGCGTGATCGCAGAATTTGCTAGTCCTGTGCGGGCAGTTGAGACAGCAGTAAATATCCAAGCCAAAATGCAAGCTATCAACGAAACTTTGCCGGAACATCAGAGGATGAAATTTCGGGTTGGGGTGAATATTGGTGACGTTATGGTTTCGGGAAGCAATCTCTACGGAGACTCCGTGAACATAGCAGCTCGGTTAGAAGCTGCAGCAAAACCAGAAGGCATCTGTATTTCAAAGTCAGTATTCGATTTGGTAAGTCAAAAATTGAAACTTTCGTTCGAACCACTAGGCGAATTAACGCTCAAGAATATTGATAGACCAATCGAAGCATATTCAGTAGCCGCAACCAAAAATCCTGGACGTTATGTTCAAAACTTTGGCGAACCACTGCTAAAAGCAGAAAAAGCAAAACCGGATTCACTTGGGGTGATGCTATTTAAAAGTTTAAGTAGTGACGAAGAACAAGCCTATTTCTGCGAGGGCTTCTCGGAGGATTTGATCTCTACTCTGTCAAAGTTTAAACAACTTCAAGTGGCATCATGCAGTGCAAGTTTTGCCTACAGGGAGAGAACAAAAACTCCTAAGCAAATGGGGTTGGAACTTGGTATCCGTTATTTAGTTGAAGGAAGTGTAAGAAAATTAGGTCCAAAGATACGGATAACTGCCAGCCTTATAAACTGTGATAGAGAGAACACCATTTGGTCTAATAATTTCGACACTTCGTTAGAAGAAATCTTTGATATCCAAGATGAAATAATCGAGACAATAGTATCAACTATTGTTGGCCGCGTAGAAGCTGACGTAATTCAGCAATCTAAGACTGTCCGACCAGACAACCTTGCCGCATACGATCTTGTATTACAGGGTCTTGACTACCATCGGCGAAGTGGGATCACCAAAGATAACGCCGAAAAGGCATTTAACTTATTTGAGCAGGCCATAGAACTGGACCCTAATTATGCTAGAGCTCATGCGTGGAGAGCTTGTTCGCTTTCAAATTATAGAAGCTGGGCCCCTGAAAAGTTTGGTGGAGATTGGCTTTCAGAATGTTTATATTCCGTTACAAAGGCGCTAGAATTTGATCCAAATGATGCTGAAGCTCACCGAATAATGGGGGCGATAAAATTACAGGAAAAAGATTTTGATGCCGCGCATTTCCATCATAATAAGGCCAGAGAGTTATGCCCAAGCGACTCCTACATAAGCGCAAAATGCGCTACCGCACTCATCTTCTTAGGTGAACCAGAGGAGGCGTTAAAAGAAATTAGAAGGGCAGAAAAAATAAATCCCTTTTGCTCGGATGAGCTCTTTGAAGATGAGGGGATAATTCATTTTTGTTTAGGTAGCTATGATAAAGCAGTCGAGAGTTTTAAAAAGCTTAAGTTGCCAACAATTAATAGCCTATTTTATTTAGCGGCTACTTATGAGAAAAAGGAAATGTTTAAAGAAGCAGAAAAAATTCTTGCTCAAGCCCAATAACACTCTGGTCTATCAGTACCTGATTTTGTCGCTACACAAAAATATCGTGATCTAGGCCGTATTCAAGTTTTAGAAATGTCCTTAATGTCAATCTAAAGCTCGAACACAAATTCAGTGACATCATTTTAAAATTTCAACTCAGTTCTTTAAATAAGAAGCCAAGAAATTTTATCACATATAAAAAAATGAATTTCACATAGTAGATTGAAGCGGTTTTGTGATATTATCATATGATATTGGTTAAATGGAGGCGCAAATGTCCAATATAATAGAATCTCATTTTGGAACTTTAATGAGCCCAAAAAAGATCGCTGCTGGAGCGGCATCATCTGTGAGAAAACAGGGTGCCTTTTACGTATTTAGTCTTCGCGTTGATTCTGATGATATACGTGAATATAGTTTTACGGATAGGCAGAGAGCAGAGAGTGCTAGAGAAGTTTTAATTAGCCA
>NZGS01000091.1 GCA_002690995.1 Rhodospirillaceae bacterium | reverse complement strand
CGATGCCCAAAATTTAGGATTATTCTCTGCGCCGGGAATCTGTTTACTAAATTCTGGCGACAGTTCTCCCATTACGGTGGAAATATTTACACCAACCTTTTCGAATAGGCGGCCCTCCATTATTGACATCTCTCCTCCTCCTCCTCCCTCTCGATGCCATTTTTTTCGTCTAAATTTACCGGGAGGCATTGATTGTTTAGGGCCTTCGTAATTCTGTTCAAGTTTTTCAAAACTTGAACAGATTTGATCCCTTAACACTTCAAACCATTTTTGTGTTTGTAGGCGTTGGTTTTTAGTAGACAAGTACATTAAGCGCTCCGAAACTACATAAATTCCTTAGGAATTGCAGATTTAACGCAGGATTAATACAAACTTATGAAAGTATTAAAACCAAATAATATCAAAATAAAAGTGGAACAACCCCAATGAAGGATAAATTTTTACTCTGTCTCTTCGATGGTCTAAGAAGAGACATCGTACGTCAAGATACAATGCCAAATCTTTCAGCTTTTCGAGAAGGTTGGATCGATTTTCCAAATTCAAGTTCTGCTTTTCCATCTGAAACTCGCGTTCAGGTTTCAAGCTTTGTCACGGGAGCATTTCCAGGAGACGCTAAATTAGACTCGAAAAATCAGGCTGATTTTGGTCATGGTGTAATGGCTAATGTTTTTTTCGACCCAAACCAGAGTATTGGAGCGCCACTAGATACCTCAAATTTGGAAAAAATGGAGAGGGCAGAAAAATATTATGGCCGTATACAAAAATCCGTCAATTTAAGTGAAATTATGGCTTCCTCAGGAAAAGAATATTCTGTTCTAACCACAGGTAAAATTGGTAATGCCAAGCTCTTAAATTTAAATGCTAATAAATTCAATCAAAAAGTGTTTTCTATTTGGGGGGCAGATATTTGCAGTAAAGCTGTTGATTTTGAAATGATAGTTGAGCGTTTTGGACCAGTACCTAAACAAGATTTTCCAAATAATGCAGTAACAGAATATGCAACTAACTTACTTCTTGATTATTTTTTAAAATCAGGTTCAGCCGATCTGCAAGTTATGTGGTACAATGAGCCGGACTTATCATTCCATTATAGAGGCATAGGGTCCCCAGAGAGCCTGTCTAGCATTGCATGCTTGGATAAGTGTTTTGGCCGCATACTAGATTGGTGGAGCACTGACGGTAGAAAAGATGGTTGGCATCTAATCGTTGCTTCGGATCACGCCCAAATTTCAGTCGCAAAACAAATTGATGTTTTTAGTGAATTGGAGACGGCTGGTTTCAAGGTTGGTGCTGGGCTAAGTGAGGGCAATGATATAGCTTTAAAGCGAAGTTATAGTGGTCAAATTACAGTTAGGGACAGGGATGAATTATTAGTTCGAGAGATTTTACAATTTTTGCAAGCCCAACCTTGGTGTGGTTTAACATTTTCCAAACTTGGCGAAGATGGCGCCCTCTTCATGGGTGACATTAATGTTTTGAATGAGAGATCTCCCGATGTCTACTTTACAATGAGGACTTTCGATGGAGCCAACCGTTTTGGTTATCCGGGATTATGTTTTGGTGATAATCCCGATATTCCTATTGGGGGTGGTGTTCACGGTGGTTTGCATAGTGTTGAATTAAATAATTTGTTGATTTGTGCAGGGAATAAATTTCATCGTCAAAAGGTGTTTGATACTCCGACCGGCATTGTTGATATACTGCCTTCCATTTTATGGGGTATGGAAATTGATATTCCTCCCTCGGTAATGGGAAGACCTTTGAAAGAGGCTTTTATTAGCCAAGGAAATTCACCTGCCTGGTGCGAGCGTATATTGAGCGCTTCAAATGGCCAATATTCACAGAATATGCGCCTCGGTCATGTTGAAGGGGTGAATTTCCCATATTTAAGGGGTGGGCAACGAACAAGTTGATTTGGATGCTAAAAGCAAATTATCTTTGTGTTTTATAGTCTGTGCTCGGGGGAACAAAGGGCGAAGTGAATTTAGCTCCACGGGTATTGGCTGGTTTATAGTGCTTTTTTAGCAGACTATCTAGAAGGTTCGCCATGTAGTGGAGATCAGTTAAAAGCATCTCCTGACTTCTATTTTCCATCTCTTTCCATGCATTGTGAATGACCTTTACACTTGAGCCACCCAGTGGTAACTCCTTTAATTGTTTGGATGTTTTTTTAATCCAATCAACGGTATTGTTGCGAGTATCCTTTGCTTCTTCAACTTTCTCCTTAAGGTTGTCAAAAATCAGTCCCGCTATTTCTTCAGATGAATTATCGCAAATTGTTTTCAATGCCTTCATATGTTGGTAGTCGTAGTCTGTAAGACTGAATAATGGCTTATCAAAGTATTTGAAAGTGAGATTACGAACAGACATTGCGCTTTTTAGACCAGCAATTTTCGCAACTGTTGAACTTCCCTCCCGGATTTTTGGGCATTGCTCCTCCGATAAGTCGGCAGACTTTTTGTCGAATTTCAACTTTTCAATAGGCTGGGATGTGGCAGACTTATCACCAGTCTCAGAGATGCTTTCTTTCTCCTTTTCTTGCGCGGACAACGGAATACTGCCGCTAAAAAGCAATAGAACGACTAAAAAAGGTTTTAAATTATCTAAAAACATTATCTATTTATAAAAGGTTATATCGGTACGACTAAGAAGATAACGCGTGCGATGGTGGTTATAAAGTAATTATATGGAAAATGGGTATAAGATATGGATCTGAATTTGCAATCGCGGGCGGACTACGAAACATGGGATGTCTCAAAAAACGCGGTAACTGGTAAAAATGGGATCGTCATAGCGCAAGAAATTGAGGCGGCAAATATTGGAAAACAGGTCTTATTGGAGGGAGGTAATGCAGTTGATGCCGCGGTTGCGACAGCTTTAGCCCTCTGCGTCACAGAACCATGGATGAGTGGTTTAGGGGGTGGCGGGTTTATGATTGTTTATTTAGCAAAACAGAACGTGGTCAAAGTAGTAGACTTTGGAATGATATCACCTTTGCAACTCCAGGTTTCAGATTATCCTCTCAGCGGAGAAGCAGGAGGCGATTTGTTTGGCTGGCCAGCGGTTAAAAACGACACCAATATACATGGCGCTAGATCAATAGCTGTTCCAGGTTCGGTAGCAGGTTACTCATTAGCTATCGATCAATACGGGCGCAGGAGCTGGTCTGAACTTTTAGACCCGATAATTAAGCTTGCGGAAAGAGGTCACCGGAAAACGTGGTGGACAACATTGAATGTCGCTGCAGAGGCCCAGGTGCTTAAACACTACAATGACTCGGCAAAAGTTTGGTTGCCTAATGAAACGGTTCCAAGTGTGCCACAAGATTTAAATGATGATTTCATAAAACTAGGAAAGTTAGCATCTACATTTCAATTGCTGAGTGATAATGGCGCCGAGTACTTTTATAAAGGTGAACTAGCAAAAGACATGGTAGACGATGTTCGAGCTGCTGGCGGTAGACTGTCGATAGAAGATTTTCAGAATTATGCGGCAACCATCAAAGACCCTTTAATTTCCGTGTATGATGGTCTGTCATTTAATTTAGAGCCAAACTATTCGGCGGGCCCGACATTTGCCGATGCTCTGACCAGATTGCCAGATTTTGAATATACTAAGTTGGAGGCGGAAAAACATTTTGCGATCGCCGAAGCATTAATCGAAGCCTATCAACATCGTTTGAATACGATGGGGCATGCGGGTGATTTCGGTGATAGAAGTTGCACAACTCATATTAATACACTGGACGCAGATGGAAATATGGTTGCAATGACAACGACGCTACTATCGAGATTTGGTTCGCGATTCATATCACCGTCCACAGGCATTCTTATGAATAATGGTATCAATTGGTTTGATCCGCGACAAGGAAAGCCAAACTCGGTTGCACCTGCAAAAAAGCCTCTTTCGAATATGTGTCCTCTTATCGCCCTTAAAAATGGGCAACCGGTTCTTTCTCTGGGAGCGTCCGGAGGAAGAAAAATACTCTCTTCTGTGTTTCAAATAGCTCTATACATCGAAAAATTTTCCATGACCCTACACTCTGCTTTGGCGTATCCAAGAACAGACGTTAGCACGTTAGACAAAATTATATATGATCCACGATTTAGCGATCAGACGATTAGAGAGTTAGAAAAGCTAGCGCCGCTAAAAATGTGGGAGCCAACGGCGTTTCCGTCGGCATATGCAGTGCCATCCGGGATACATATCGTCGATGGTGTCGCTAACGGGGCCGCGCATCCATTCTCACCACTCGCAGCGGCTGTGGCCTGTTAGTTAACTAGTCGGCTAAAAGAAACTATTTTAAAAGTCAGTACACCTGCCATTGTGTTGCCAATCCCCAAAGCGAGTAGGTTCAGGGCCCTCGTACCCGCCAATTTCATCTTTTTTAACGTCGTTGAGCGATTTAGGCGCTGCGCTAGCTTTGGCACTATTTGGAGCGGTGGGCTGGCTTTTAGTCGGCGATTTTGGATTACGGGAAATAAATTTTCGCGATTTCTGTAAGATGTCCATATCCAAAGATATAGTCAGCCTTTTGTAGAAAATCAACCATTAGAATTGAATGTCTTCCTAAATTACGATACATGACCGTATAGATAAGGACGAGTTGAATAATTTATGGCAAATAATAAAAAGATTGTTTCATTGCCCCGGGCCGTGGCATTAGATCTGCTGAATTCTATTTTTGGCAAAAAACGAACGCTCGACCAAGCAATTTTTACTTGTAAAACTTTCAGTACTTTAACGCCATCCGACAAGGGCTTTGCTCGTCTTCTTGCCGTGACGGTCATACGTAGAGCTGGTCAGATAGACAATGTAATACGGTGCTTTCTCTCAACAGGAATGCCCAGCGGCGCCCGAGACTTTAAAAATATTTTGCGCCTAGCTTGTGCAGAAATTCTCTTTTTAGATGGTAAATCTCACGCCGCTGTGGATTCCGCAGTGACATTAGTTGAGGCAAAAAAGCTTCCACATTATAAGGGTTTAGCAAATGCAGTACTAAGGCGATTA
Organism: Rhodospirillaceae bacterium; assembly: GCA_002690995.1. GTDB lineage: Bacteria > Pseudomonadota > Alphaproteobacteria > Thalassobaculales > Thalassobaculaceae. The sequence goes on along the minus strand of NZGS01000091.1, from coordinate 11,442 downwards.
GCGAGTGAAGGTAAAAAAAAATTAAAACGTTTTCCAGTCAGACTTAACTATCCCAGCTGGTTAATTGATTCTTGGACTAATCACTATGGCTTGGACAAAGCCGAAAAAATTTTTGAGGCATGTGTACGAGAACCAATGCTTGATATTTCTGTAAAGTCTGACCCTTCTTACTGGGCTAAAAAATTAGACGGTCAAGTTTTGGCAAGTGGTTCGATTAGGCGCAAATTTTCTGGGCGCATTGAAAATCTTCCTGGGTATGATGAAGGAGCGTGGTGGGTTCAAGATGCAGGCGCTACCTTACCCGTTCAATTATTTGGGAAACTGGACGGAGCAAATGTGTTAGATGTGTGCGCTGCGCCTGGAGGAAAGACAGCACAGCTTTTATGTGGTGGTGCGAATGTTACCGCTATAGATATATCCAAGGTTAGAATAAGACGCTTAAAAGAGAATCTAGACCGGCTTGGGTTGAAAGCAGAATTGATTCATGCTGATATAAAAAAATGGACTACAAGTAGATTATTTGATTTTATTTTTTTAGATGCGCCATGCTCAGCAACAGGCACAATCCGCAGGAATCCAGATGTTTTGATACATAAAACGTATGAGGACGTTCAGAAGCTTAGTATTGTTCAAATGGAAATTTTACAGAAAGTCTCCAAGCTTGTTAGGCCGGGCGGGCAGCTTGTGTACTGCACGTGTTCCTTGCAATATGAAGAGGGGGAGGCACAAGTTGATCGTTTTTTATCCAAGAACACCGGATTTAGTAGAGATCCAATTAGCTTGCATGAAATTGGTAGTGTCTCTGACGCTATCAATGTAAACGGGGATCTGCGATTATTGCCTTATCATTTGAACCAAAATGAAGTTGTCGATGGTTTCTTTGCCTCTAGACTTACAAGAAAGTAATGGTATTTTTCTTATCTTATTGTCACGCTATTGCGATTATTTTTACAAACTGATAGTTGATAATTTATGGAAAATAATATTCTGATATCGCCTTCGGTGCTTGCCGCGGATTTTTCAAAACTTGGTGACGAGGTTCAGTCGGTTTCAGAGATGGGGGCGGATTTCATACACTTAGATATAATGGATGGGCATTTCGTACCAAACCTATCCTTTGGGGCTGATATTGTGAGAGGGATTCGACCCTATAGTAATCTACCATTTGACGTTCACTTAATGATTACTAATCCAGAAATTCACATAAGTTCGTATGTTGATGCTGGAGCAAACTTAATTACAGTGCATCCTGAATCTACATCTCATATTCATAGTGTTTTACAGCAAATTAAAAAAACGGGAATTAAGGCGGGTGTCGCATTGAATCCTGGAACACCTATTGAAGTGTTAGATAATATAATAGACGTTACTGACTTGGTTCTTGTTATGACCGTCAACCCTGGTTTTGGGGGACAGTCCTTTCTGTTAAGTCAGTTAACTAAAATTTCGAAAATACGTTCCATCATAGACAAAGAAAACTATTCGATACATCTCTCGGTAGATGGCGGAATTAATGCAAAGACTGCTGCGTTAGCGATTGATGCTGGAGCTAATGTTTTGGTTGCGGGGACTTCGATTTTTAAATCGAAGGATAAGACATATTTGGAGAGTATTAACCGATTAAAGAATATAGTTCCTTGAAGTTGCCTACTTTTGCTTGGTCATTGAAGCAACTTTATTTTAATAATCCAATTTATGCATGGCGTCTGAGCCGGATAGAAGCCAGAGATATTCAAACGCCGGCCTTGGATTCCTGGCCTGGAGAGATTGAAGTTGGTAGAGACATTATCAACGGTAAAATCGTAGGTCTGAACTTTTGCGACACAAAGACGGTTTGGGAAATAAAACCGAAAGATCCCCTTAGTTTCGAGTCGTTGCATGGATTTACGTGGCTTCGGCACCTCAGAGCTCACGGGGGTGAGGAAGCCCGTCAAACCGCAAGAAAACTTGTATTAGGGTGGCTAAATTCTTTTAATAACTGGCATTCAACAGTTTGGCGTGGGGATATTCTAGGGGAGAGGATTTCCTCTTGGTTGGGAATGTTTGATTTTTTTTGCGAGTCGGCTAGCGATGATTTCAGAAACCTTGTTTTGGAGAGCATTTCTAAACAAATAACGCATGGTCTCAACGATATTAATTCGAATGAATCTGGAATTAAACGTATTCGCAGCCTTAAAGGCCTCATTATAGGATGCATAGCCCTTAATTTTAGTGAGGAACGTATCGATAGATCGCAGAGATTGCTTTATAGAGAGTTGGAGTCACAAATATTCTTAGATGGAGGCCATACTTCAAGGTCGCCGTCGACCCATATAGAATTTATCATGGCACTAATTGATATCAGAAATATTTTGAGGCGTTATGGGTTAGAAAACAGCGAAGATTTTCAAATATATATAGCAAAAATGTCAAGGATGCTGCGCCTGTGGCGGCATGGTGATGGCAAACTAGCACTTTTCCATAATTCTCAAGAAAATGGAAAACCTCTAATTGATAGTGTTCTTGGACAGGTCGAATCCCAGCAAAAAACGATATATTCTGCCGACCAAACAGGATTTCATAAAATATCGGCTGGCAGCTCAAATTTGATCGTGGATACAGGTGTGGGTGTGAATTCAAATGCTGAAAATCATTATAGTCTGACTGCTTTTGAATTTAGTACTGGCAAACAACGTCTAATAGTGAATTGTGGAACAAGTCCTGGAAATTTTGAGCTTCGAGAAGCTCTTAAGGTATCCTCTGCCCATTCTATGTTAACCGTTGATGATAAAAGTATAGGAATGGCGGCTAGAAAAGAGCCCAACAGTTCACGTAATCTTTTCACTTCAGTCACCAGAAAGTTAATAGATGGCTGTAGCCTCATAGAAATTACCCACGAAGGTTATGGCGAAAGTTATGGTTTGACCCATAATCGTAATCTTTATCTATCAGCAGATGGAACCGATTTACGAGGAGAAGAAACTCTCAATTATTCAGGTGCTCCTGGAGGTATCCCTGAAAAAGCAGTTGTGAGATTTCACCTTCATCCGCGCGTCAGAGCTTCCTTGGTGCAAGATGGATCGTCTATTCTCTTACGCTCGACGTCGGGTGGCTTCTGGCGTTTTAAAACCGACTCTGCGATGGCATTGGAAGAAAGTTTGTACTTAGGAACAGCATTACGGCAGCGAACGGAGCAAATAACTGTTGTGCGTTCCCTACAAGATATAAGAGATAAAAACAGGGTAGTTGTACGATGGGCTCTTTCAAAAGAAAGTGGTTCGGTGAATAGAGTGGGACAATCTTAAGGGAGTAAAAAAATGGTGGAATATGAATGGGCGCGATTGAGAGCTGACGAGCTTCGTAAATATTCTCAGGACGATACTGTCGTTATCTTACCTGTAGCTGCCCTTGAACAACATGGCCCTCATTTGCCAGTAATGGTGGATAGTCGCCTTGTCGAAGAAGTTTCGAAGCGAACTGCTTCTTTGGGAGGTGATAAAGGGGTCCCAATAATAACGCTACCGGTAGTATGGCATGGTTTATCTGAGCATCATATGCCTTTTGGAGGTACTGTTACATTAACTTCTAATACATTTTTTTTAATAGTTAGAGATTTAATAAAAAGCATTTCGAGGCATGGATTTTCAAAGTTTCTCATATTAAATGGGCACGGGGGAAATATCACCGCTGCCGAAGTCTGCGCACAAGATATAAGCATGGAATTATCACTGCCTATCGTTGCTGCTACTTATTGGCTTGAGGCGGCAGATAGATTTGCTAAAATATTAGAAACACAAACAAATGTAATGCACGCTTGTGAGGCTGAGACCTCTATGATGATGGCATTGGAGCCCAATCTAGTCTTAGACAGTCTTTTGAATGAGGCAAAAGGGCCTATGAAACTAGATTTTCTTACTGCTGGAAAAGGTTCTTATAGATGGCGTTCGCTAACGCATGTTACTTCAAATGGCGTAATCGGAGACCCCAGTCAGTCGTCCAGTGCCAAAGGCGAACAATTACTGCGGGAAGCATCTCAAGCGATCTTTGAACTGATATGCAATCCTGAAACATTCAAATTGCAGTCAGAGCTCCGATTGCCTGAGTAATTTCGAGCTGGTGGTTTTTTGAAAAGCCTCAGAGAGAAAATCGAATTGGATGAGCAATGAATATACTAGTTCTCGTAATGCTTTGTTTCATTTTTACATCAATAGGGACAGGATTACTAATAATAATCTTAGAGAAAGGTAATGTTCTGGATATTCCAAATCAACGAAGTAGTCACGTGTCCTCAATTCCCAGGGGAGGCGGCATAGCTGTGTTATCAGCCTTAATTTGTTTTTGGATAGTAGACAGATATCTATCTCAACAGTGGGTTGCCGGTGAACTTTTTATTCTAATAGCAGCCGCACTGCTCGGTATTGTTTGTTTTGTTGATGATCTGCGGGGACTGTCACCATATTTGAAATTATTATTTCAAATTATTGCAGTGGCAGCTGGTCTCATTATTTTGAATGATAAAGGTGCCCTTTTTCAAGCTTGGTTGCCTATCTGGATAGATCTAACACTAACTGGTTTGATGTGGCTGTGGTTTATAAATCTGTTTAATTTTATGGATGGGATCGACGGAATCACCGCAGTGCAAATGATCAGTATTGGCCTTGGCCTATCACTTTTATCGGTATTCGGTTTACTGAATTCCTGGGTGTTCACCCCCTCTATTCTCATTGTTGCTTGTGCTTTGGGGTTTTTGATATGGAACTGGACCCCTGCTAAAGTTTTTATGGGTGATGTGGGAAGTGTGCCTTTGGGTTACCTAATTGGTTGGCTTTTAATATATGTCGTTATTCCAAGCAATAGCTTTGGGATAGAGCTTTTGACCATAGTTCTTTTGCCAGCTTACTACTATGCCGATGCTACAATAACAATTATCAGGCGCTCTCTATGTAAAAAAAATATATTTCAAGCTCACCGGGAGCACTTTTATCAGTTTGCGGTTGATAGAGGCGTATCGCATGGTCAAGTTTGTGGAGCTATTATTTTGGCGAATTCAATTTTGTTTGGTGCCGTACTTTTGTGTGTAGAATTTAATATCGCAGTTTCAATAACAATAGGTTTGATAGTTGTTACGCTTCTTTTGTTTTGGATGCGCGGTGTATTTTCAAAAAAATCTTTGACGAAATAAGGTGCGAAATGCGGTTAGCTGTTATCGGCGCAAATGGGTTTGTAGGAAGGTCGCTCTGTTCCGCTCTTAAACTCGCGGGTCATCATGTATTAGCATTGGTTCGTTGCCTTGAAACAAAGGACCTTCAATGTAGTCGCGTAATGTTTATAAACGATGCCGGACCACAAGAACGATGGCACGAACTGATCAGAGATATTGACGCTGTAATATACTTAGCCTCGCCAAAAGCTGTAGATAAGCCAAATAGTTTGCAAGTTAAAGATTATGACCGGGTAATTATCGGTGGTGCAACGGCTCTTGCTGAAGCTTGCGTAACTAGCAACGTAAAACGAATGATATTTTTGAGTAGTATTAAGGTAAATGGCGAAACAAGCGATGAGCGAGTTTTTACAGTTGATTCAAAGCCAAGCCCTGCGACAAAATATGCCCGAGCCAAGTTGGCTGCTGAGCATCAACTATTAGCTTTATCTGAAAAAGGATTAACGATCACAATAATACGCTCACCTGCGGTCTATGGATATGAAGGTAAAGGTAACATCAAATCCCTTGTCAATCTATTAGCTAATTTTCCTTGCTGGGCGATTCCACTTGGTAATGTGAAGAATGAAAGATCATTGATCTTCATAGATAATTTGGTCTCAGCAATAATTAGTAGTGTGGAAGATAGGACTGAAACCTCACGCCTTTTTTTAGTTAGGGATCCACAAATGGTCTCAACAACACAGCTCTGTAAAATTTTACTTCGGGCAATGGATAGGCCAGAAAAATTGATCGGTGATCCGTTTTCCGTTGTCGAAGCAAGTGTTAAAAGTTTGTTACCGGCCTTGGCAAGTCGGCTTTATGATTCCCTAAGAATAGATGATGAGTTAATAAAGACGAGTTTGGGCTGGGAAGCACCTTTTAATGCTCATGAAGGGTTAGCATTGTCGGTTCCAAAGGCAGCGCCAGGTAATGAGCAGACGCTATGAATTTTACCATAACTTGGTTTAAACAGAAAAACGGGGTTTGAAATCTTGAGTATCCATCAGCTTAGGCGAATAATTCTAAGTTTTTTGCATGACATTGGAATGGCAGCTCTTTCTTTTATCGTCTCACTTTATTTAAGACTGGGGGCTGAATTATTCTCATGGCCAAAAACGGATATCTTCATAGGATTGATAATTTTCACATCAGTCGCCACTGTGGTTTTTATTTCTCTGCGTTTAGATAAAATTATTTGGCGATATGTTTCTCTAGGCGATATGGGGAAGATTTTAAGATGTGTAGGCCTCACTCTGATAATATTCATAGTGTGCCAGTTTGTTTATAATAGACTTGATGCCTTTCCCAGATCCTTTTTGGTCATAGAATTTTTTATTTTGACAGCCATGATAACTAGCCCAAGATTCCTTTATCGCTTTCTGAAAGACGGGGAATTTGGAGCACTATTAGAAAAAGCTAACTACAATAGGACGCCTGTACTTTTAGTAGGGGCAGGTGATGACAGCGATTTATTTATTAGGGAAATGAAACGCGGCAGAGAGGCACCTTACAGGATAATTGGAATAATTGATGAAACAGACAAGCGAGTTGGTCGAAGCATTCGGGGTGTTCCAGTATTAGGGAACCTTGCGGCGATGCCAGATATATTTAAACAACTCGAGCGTGACGGCATTGCTCCTCAAAGAGTTGTTATTACAGATCCCATTATTGATGGGCAGACTGTCAGAAATATTATTAAAGTTACCGAAAAACTAGGATTATCAATTTCACGTATGCCTCAGGTCGCCAATCTTGGAAATATGAGTTCTAGGCCAAATAGCTTTGAAATAAGGCCCATAAATGTTGAGGATGTGCTTGGTCGGCCTCAAACGGTCTTAGACCCCATTCCTGTTAAAAATTTATTCTTTGGTTGCACAGTCCTAATAACTGGAGCCGGGGGGACGATTGGTAGTGAATTAGCCCAGCAGGTGGCAGGCTTTCAACCGGCGAAAATAATTATATTAGATAATTCAGAATTTCACCTCTACAAGATAAATCTACAATTGGAAGAGAAGTATCCTGAAGTCGAACGACATGCTATTCTTGGAGACGTACAAAGACTTTCGGATATTGAGAAAGCAATCGGATTATATGCGCCAGACGTTGTCATCCATTCAGCGGCGCTTAAACATGTTCCTGTAGCAGAAGAAAATATAATTGCTGCCGTTCGTACAAACGTCTTGGGAACGCGCAATGTAGCATCAACAGCAATTAAAAAGAATGTTAAGGTCATGGTCTTGATCTCGACGGATAAGGCAGTGAACCCAACTAATATTATGGGAGCGACTAAAAAACTGTCGGAACTGATTTGTAACGACTTTCAGCTTAAGTCAACTTCTTGTAAGTTCGTATCTGTTAGGTTTGGTAATGTCTTGGGTTCTACAGGTTCCGTGATACCGCTATTCGAAAGGCAAATCGCGGCAGGCGGGCCTATAACGATTACGCACGCAGATATGACGCGTTTTTTCATGACAGTAAAAGAAGCGACATCGTTAGTTCTGCAGGCGGCAGCTATCCCACCAGATACTGTAAAGAACCAAAACGGTAACATATTCGTTTTAGAAATGGGTGAGCCTGTAAAGATACTAGACCTTGCTATGCAACTGGTCAGGTTGTCAGGCCTTCGGCCGAATACAGACATAGCGATAAAATATACTGGGATAAGACCTGGTGAAAAGCTTTACGAAGAGTTATTTGATCAAAACGAAACTCTTCTCAAGACGATTATTTCCGATATTAAGCTTGTATCATCTAGCATTAAACAGGCAGTAGAGTTTGACGAAAAGTTAAAGCAACTTGAAGAAGCAGTTGATAGGCAAGATGAGAAAGCAACACTGAATTATTTATCTGAATTGGTGCCAACTTTTACATCTAGACCCTAAAAATTGGCTTGTTAAAGCTGAAATCTTATTTTTGTTGATAGAGTTTAATCGATAAAGTTTACGTGTCCCATTTTTCTACCCGGTTTTGTTTCTTCCTTGCCGTAAAGATGAACTTTAGCATTTGGGGTACTCAAATATTTAGGCCAATCGTTAACCGCATCCCCGATTAAATTTATCATTTTTGTTGTTTTGACCAATTTTGTACTTCCGAGGCACTGACCAGATACTGCTCTTATAAATTGTTCAAACTGACATGTGATGGCCCCATCTTGGCTCCAATGACCAGAATTATGCGGTCGAGGTGCTAGCTCATTCATTACAACTTGCCCATTAGGAAGCACAAACATTTCTATTGCAAGGATACCTATTAAGTTCAAAGCCTCGGCCAATGTTCGAGCTATTTCTAATGCTTGCTTTGAAGTCGCCTCATCTATTTTTGCAGGTGCAATTGTAATAGCTAAAATATGGTTTTCATGCTGATTTTCCACAGGCGGATACGCCTCTAAAGCTCCATTATTATTCCTAGCAATTATTACAGAAATTTCCTTTTCAAATTCGACAAACTGCTCGAGTATTGCATCTTGTGTAGCCAGTTTCTCCCAAGCCTTTTTAGCAGAATTGAGATCTGATAGCTTTTCTTGTCCTTTGCCATCATAACCGAAACGGCATGTCTTTAAGATGCTTGGTGTTTTTAGTTTAGTTATAGCGCGTTCTAATTCAGTGTAATTGGTGACTAATTCGTAGGGTGCAACTGTGATCCCGTGATCAGTAGCAAACTTTTTCTCAGTCCCTCTATGTTGCGAAATTGCTAAAATAGAGGGACTTGGATATACAGGTTTAAGTTGCTCAAGAAATAATGCCGTTTCTATGGGAATATTTTCAAATTCATATGTAATTACGTCGCTCTCATTGGCAAATGACCTAAGCGCGTCCTGATCGTCGTAGTTGGCTATTGTGGTTTTAAATGCAACATGACTCGCTGGACTATTATTTTCTGGGGTAAAAATATGGCAACGAAAACCAAGACGAGCTGCGGCTAGGGCGGACATTCTCCCTAACTGGCCTCCGCCTAAAATGCCAATAATGGCTCCGGGAGAAAGCGAGAGTTTACTGTTCTCTAACACAAGTCATCACTTGGTATATCGGCTACGGAGTCTGTTTGATTAGAACGCCACTGCTCCAGTCGCTTTGTTACTTCCTTATCTTCCGTCGATAAAATAGATACCGCTAACAAGGCGGCGTTGCCTGCACCAGCTGCGCCGATTGCTAGTGTCCCCACGGGCACCCCTTTTGGCATTTGCACAATTGATAGAAGGCTGTCGATCCCGTTTAAAGCTTTACTTTCTATCGGGACACCGAGAACTGGCAGCGATGTTTGTGCGGCAATCATTCCAGGCAAATGTGCTGATCCGCCGGCGCCGGCTATAATAATTTTTAAACCTCTGGCTCTGGCTGTATCAGCATATTCCGCCATCCGCTTAGGGGTTCGGTGGGCAGATACAATTTTTATTTCATGTGGAATTAAAAGCTCTTCTAAAATGTCTGAGGCTTTACGCATGGTTTGCCAATCTGATTGGCTACCCATTATTATTCCTACAATTGGACGTTCTTTGGACAAAATAATAATCCAGCGTTTTGCTGACCTCCATTACTAAAAACCAAGTTGTAGACAAAATAGGTGGTACTTTTCAAGTGAAATAACCAATTTGATTTTTTGTAAATCTCATAATAATAGAGAATGTTGCGTTAATTTTTTCTCCAGAGAGCGCATCCACCTCCAGAACATAGAAATTTTTTATAACGATGGGTTAGGTTATAATCGCTTACATAGTTGGCAAGCTGCGTAGAGGTACTGATGGAAGAAGAGTTTTGGGAGTACTCAAAAAAGATATATGCTCAATCATATACGAGCTTTTTATGGCTGCAAGATAGGAGGTCATTAGATGTAAATCTCCTTTTATTTTGTTACTGGTTAGGAAAGAAGGGGAGAAGACTAAGTATTGAAGAGGTAAATCGCTGCTGTGAGAACGTTAAATCACTTAGACAACAGTTTATTGTGCCACTTCGAAGTTCGCGGCGTTTTTTAAAAAATATAGACTTTCCAACTGATTATGAAAAATTAAAAAAGGCTATTCTCGATGTTGAATTGGAGGGAGAACGCATAGAACAGCGTATATTAGTCGGAAGTTTGCCAGATATTTCGGTGGAGGGCAAAGTGGCTGAGGGCGAGTATATCCTAATAATGCACTACAATATTTTAAAATACCTGGAACATGAAAAAATTTCTTTCGATAAGCCTATAAAGTCTACGTTTAATAAAATAGCTTTGTCGTTGTTCCCCAATCTTTCTCAAGAAGTATTCAATCAAAGTTTTTTGTGAAACGGTGTAGTTAAAATTTTATTATTTAAATATGAGGCAGTAATATGGGAAAAACTCTTCAAGATATTCGGCTACAGCTCCAAAGAGGAGAAGTGACGAGTGAACAACTCGTAGAAGAAGCTCTGGCATCTGTGAAGTCTTCAGAAGGACAAGGGGATAAAACTTTCATAAAGGTTTATGACGACAACGCTATGGTTCAGGCGAAGGCCATAGATCAAGTTAGAAAGTCTGGCGTTGAATTACACCCTCTTGCTGGTATTCCGATATCGATCAAAGATCTATTTGATGTTGCAGGTGAAATCACGTTATCTGGGTCCATAGTTAAAAGAAAAAGTATTCCGGCTAAATATGATGCCCATATTGTTTCTAAGCTACGAGCCGCCGGGGCAATATTAATTGGTCGAACTAATATGACGGAGTTTGCCTTCTCTGGTCTAGGGATTAATCCTCATTATGGCACACCGTTAAATCCATGGGACAGAAAAATGGGCAGAATTCCGGGAGGTTCGTCAAGTGGTGCAGCTATATCAGTTACCGACAACATGGCGGCGGCCGCAATTGGTACAGACACAGGTGGATCTGTTCGAATACCCTCGGCTTTATGTGGTTTGACCGGTTTCAAGCCTACAGCTGTCAGAGTATCTAAAGAAGGCGCATTTCCTCTTTCAACTACATTAGATTCTATTGGTCCACTTGCAAATAGCGTCTCATGCTGTTCAATTTTGGATCAAACCATGCGGGGTGCAGCTGTAAATGCACTGCTTGATAAACCCGTTGATGGTTTAACTTTAGCTATTCCACAAACTATTGTGCTCGATGATATGGATCGCACGGTAGCTGAAAAATTTGAAAATATTTTAAAGAGGTTGTCCGAGTCTGGTGTGCGTATTGTGGAACACCCCTGCAGTATTCTCTCTCAGATACCATTAGCTAATAGCAAAGGAGGTTTTGCAGCAGTTGAAGCTTTCCACACACTGCGGGATCTTTTGGAAAAGGAT
>NZGS01000090.1 GCA_002690995.1 Rhodospirillaceae bacterium | reverse complement strand
GACGAAAACAGGCTAGCTCAAACCCTACACTTTCCTCATTATCGTCTAGTAGGCTCAAAGCTACATGTATGGCCAGAAGAAAAGAACTACCTTGCCGATTTTCACAAAAGAGCTGGCGATAAATGGGCTCTATCAAAATGGGACTCAATCAATGTACAGGAATTTAGTTCAGACAAAGTTCATTTACTAGTCCAAGTTGTTCGTTTCGACGATAATGACAATGTCATTGCAAAGTTCAAGTCATTATGGGTGATAACTCTAAAGGGAAAAAAGTGGGCCGCTCAATTCAGGTCTAGTTTCGCTGCCGCCTAAGTTTAGTTTATTTCTTCGAGACTTAATTTTGATGGGTACTTTAAAAAGAATATTGAAAACGTATTTTCAAGGGCTCAAAAATAACGATATGCCATATTTAGGAGTGCTTCTGAATGGAACCTGATCGCTTTAACTACAGCCCAATTGTTGACAGACCAAAGTTAAGCTGGCCGAATGGTGAACGATTAGCCGTTTGGGTTCTTCCCAACGTAGAACACTATGAGTATTTACCAAAATTTAAAAATGTTCGGGACCCTTGGCCCCGTTCTCCTCACCCTGACGTGCTCGGTTATGGCGTTAGAGATTATGGGAATAGAGTAGGATTTTGGCGCATGACAGATCTTATGGATAAACACAACATACGTTGCACCATTTCTCTAAATTTTTCAGTAATAGAGCATTACCCAGAGATTTTTGAAGCTATGGAGCAACGGAACTATGATTATTTGTGTCATGGCATCTATAATACCCGGTATCTTTGGAATCTGTCTGAGAAACAAGAGAGAGAAGTAATAAAAAATTGCATTGATACACTCAGGGCCGCTACAGGTAAAGACTTGCAGGGATGGTTTGGTCCTGCAGCAAGTTTTACGCTTAATACGCCAGACTTAGTTTCGGAACTTGGCATTAAGTATACAAGCGATTGGTACCATGACGATCAACCGTTTCCAATGAAAACCAAATCAGGAAACCCTTTGATAACCGTGCCCTACTCCATGGATATAAATGATGCAATAGAATATCGGTATCATACAGAAGGTGAGGAATTTGAGCGAATGATTTGCGACCACTTTGATACAGTCTATGAAGAAGGGGCTAACAGCGGACGAGTCATGGCGATTGCTCTACACCCATATTTATACGGCACCCCCCATCGTATTCGTTACTTAGACAATGCCTTAAAATACCTAAAGAGCCATGATGGTGTTTGGTGGGCTACCGGAGAAGAGATAGCAAATCACTATATTGAAAACTATCTACCAATACTTCAGAACTATTTTAAAAAAACAGGAGAATAGTCCGTGAAAGATAACTCCGCAAATTTGTCTCAAACTATTCGGTATCGTTCGGGCTCCGGGTATGATCACAACCACTTTCCATTTGTGCCATTAAACGAACGTCCAGCTATCATCTGGCCAAATGGTTCAAAGATAGCTTGGTGCGTTTATCTCTTTTTAGAGTATCTCGAATTGGACCCTCCAGAAGGCTCTATTCGAGATCCAAGATACGGAGGAGCCTTGGGGAGCCACTTCCCAGATTATCTAAATTACTCAGTGCGTGAACATGGAAACCGTATTGGTTTTTGGAGGATATTAGATATTTTGGATAAATATAATATCAAACCAACTGTTCCAGTTAACGCTATGTTAGCTGATCGGTACCCTCGGATGGTTCAAGAGTGTATAGATCGTGGCTGGGAGATAGCGGGGCATGGAATAAGCGCCACTCAAATGATTACTTCAGATATTTCCTTACTCAAAGAAAAAGAAACACTTGCCAAGTCATTAGAAACCTTGCGAAAAATATATGGCAAGAAGGTAAAGGGATGGTTTGGACAAGACTATTCTCAAAGCACGAGCACATTTAAACTGCTGTCTGAATTTGGTATAGAGTACGTTGCAGACTTCCCAAACGATGACAGCCCGTATGCTACAAATTATAACGGCCTTATATGCATCCCAAATCAATCAGAGTGGGATGATACTCAACTAATGGCAGTAAGACGATTGATGCCTTGGCGTTGGCGAGATGTAGTATGTGAGGCGTTTGATTACCTTTACAACGAGGCGCATCCCTCCGGTACCGTGATGACTCTCTCTATCCACCCTTGGCTGCTAGGTCAAGCTCATCGGATCAAGTACCTTGATGAAGCGTTGAAAAAAGTGACCCGCTATAAAGAGGTTTGGCAGACAAACGCGCTTGAAGTAGCAGCCCATTATAGAAATAGTTCATCAAAACAAAGTGTTAATAATGATTAAGTGATGAACCACGTATATTTTTTTCTGTGTTTCATCGTACCTGGATGAATTCCATAATCTTTGGTGATAATTGATAGACTAGATACTTAAAACAACACGTTATTTGAACGGGATTTTTTAAATCAAAGAATCATTTTAGCTTTCTAATACGTATTTTATTCCTTTTTTTCAGAATGATAGTATCTTTCATTTAGACAACACATTAGCTAAGACCTAAAGCATTTCGGTAGATCTCGAGAACATTTTCAAAGATCACAGTTTTTCAAACAACGTCCTTGTTAAGCTTCTGAGGTTGCGGGCGCGTGTTTTTAAACGACGGCCTATTCTTGTGTTCATCTACGAACTGGAGCAATTTAGGACATTTTTCGTTGAATTCATATTCCTCGAAGCGTAAAGCCAGATACTCCACCGTTGAGACAACCGCAATATCCGCAAGAGTAAAGATACCACCAACGCAAAAACCACTTTTTGGGGTCATAGCCTCTAAGGCTGACATTCCCCTATCGATTTTTTCAAACTGCCTGTGTTCCCACGAGTGGCTTCGTTTGTTAACTGCTCTTAGTCGCTCTATAAAAAGTAAAACGAAAGCCTCACAAATTCCATCACTCACAACTTGAAAATACTTTGCCTCTAATGCTTTTTCCTTATCTTTCGATATAAGGGCGGGCTCGGGGAAATGAACCTCTAGCCAATCAAGGATGTAACTTGACTCATAAATTGGTGTTCCATGATCTGTGATTAGAACGGGGATCTTACCCAAAGGGTTATGGGGATGTACTCTTTCGTTCGCATTCCAAGGGTTAACTGTTATTAAATCAAATGTAATGTCTTTTTCCATTAATGCTACCCGGACCTTTCTGGCAAACGGACTAGGGGTAGCACTTATAAGCTTTAACATTTTCTGGCCCTGGCTTTTATTTAAGCATCGACGTCAATTCATAAAATGTTTTATTTTTTATATCTTTAATTGACGAAAGTAGGTTCAACTATCGCGCTTAATTAAATGGAAACCAAATGCCGTTTTTACGACATCACTTATTGCACCTACTTCAAGCGCAAACGCAGCAGCCTCGAATTCTGGGACCATTGCCCCTCGACCAAACATTCCTAATGACCCGCCATCATTAGATGATGGACAATCAGAGTGTTCTTTTGCAAGGGCAGGAAAATCTGCTCCCATTTCAACTTGCTTCTTAATATCATTTATGAGTTCTAACGCTTCTGATTCAGTCCGCGTAGCTGAAGATCTTTCTGACTCTTTGTGCATTACTAAAATATGCGAGGCGCCTACCTGATCTGTCATTACTCTTTCCTTCTCTCCACTCTAAAAAATTGCGTACATACATTTGCTCAATTATAAAAATAAAAATTATTTTTGAGACGTGCTGTAATATTTTATTTCTTTCTACTTTTCCACCTACCGCCATATTGATAAGACGTAGGGTTGTTATCTTTTGCCTCTACGAGACAGCTTTCGCATAAAAAGAGCCAATTCGGCACATTTCTATATTTACACCTGTATAACGCGCTGAAGGGCTTCTCACAACCCGAACATCTTTTAAAGCGAACCCGCATACGTAAACAACAAGATTAGACTAAAAATAAAAATCTGAACGAATTCAATGCGAGTGCTGGCGCAATTTTTCCAGCTCTTGTTCACTAATATTGACGGTTATGCCCAACTCGCCATCCTCTCGAACTGGTGTTTTATACAGAAATAATGATACGGCTTTAATTTGGTGATATTTTAGGCACGCCTTTAAAATGAGAGTAATCAATTTTTCTTGCGTATTAAATTTGCCACTTAACGAGATTTGAGTAATTTCTTCTACCAGCGGATCGTAATCGAAGACGTTGGCCATCTTGTCTTCTTCGACCAAAATTAGATTTTTTTCAACTAAGAGCTCCATGTCCAAACGATGTTTGTTAGGGACTACCTCGTTAATGCCATAAGAGCCAATATCACAATTCAAGGATAGTCCTCTGAGTTTTACGCTACTCTGGTAAGCCATAAGAAAGTTCCAAAAGATTAAATATTAAAATTAAAAATAATAAACGTTTAGGATTAAACAAAATGTTCACACGAGGCGCCGGACGCAAAAAGAGCCAAACGCAATCCCAACTTAAACTATGCTCGATGAGCCTAATCTTATTAGTGGCCCAATAAAGTATCTAAACGGACACATGCCAAAAACCTTGCTATGGGAAAGAATGATGGCTTCCGTCTGATGGAGATGTGATATACAACACAAAGACAGAAGCCACCAAAACCCGACCCTGTGAGAGGGCGTGAAGTAAAAATGTAGCCTGCCTCGACTCTTTTAAAGTGACAAAACCGCGCATGGAAAATTTAAAGAAGGCAAATATTCAAATTCAATTTGCTGCTTATTTCATAATAATTTTTTTTTCGAAGTTATTATTAAGTGTTTTCCGAGTTCCAAATAGGTTCTCTCTTTTCCGCAAATGCGTTTAATCCTTCCAAGGCATCCGGTTGCTCCATGATCAGACAAATTGTTTCCACAACATTCTCTATGTTACGCCGGTATTCGTAATCATTTGCGCGCATAAAGCTATCACGAGCGATCTGCATAATTTGTGGTGATTTCTTGGCATAGTCTTTTGCCAAATCCAGAGCTTCGTCGTAAAGCTCCTTGCCAGGCACCACGCGATTAATAAGGTTCCAACGTTCCGCCGTAATAGCGTCTATAGGCTGTCCGTTAAAACATAATTCGAATGCTTTATGCCGTCCAATTTGCCTGGGCAGATGCACGTAATGCATAGCAGGAATTACGCCGACATCAATCTCAGGGTAGCCAAAACTAGCTGCTTCACTCGCTATAATACAGTCGCATGAGACTGCAACAGTGACACCTGCAGCACGTGCAGGACCATTTACAACAGCTATAGTGGGCTTTCCCATTCTATACTGAGCTAAATGCATATCGAGATAGAGCTTTTCCAGGTACTTTCGAATTCGCATACTATTACCTCCCCGCATCATATCTAAATCCATACCTGCGCAGAAAACTTTTGGAAGACCACTTTCAAGCATAAGACATCTAACACTTGGGTCGTTTTTAGCGGCTGTGTAGCTCTCCAATATTTCATCAACAAGCTCTGTACTTAAGGCATTCACTGGTCCACGGTTCATGACCACATGGGCAATATTGTCCTCGACACGATAATCTACAAATTTCATGGGGTTACCTCTTTTTCTTTTATAAAAAAATTAATGATAAGATACTAATTTAAGCGCCTCGGCACATCCCTACTGTTAGGGTGCAACAACCGAAGATTTGTCGCTTTTTTAAATCTGAAGTGATTGTTCTATTGGAGCCATATGTTACGCTCTTAAACTTTACTAGCAACAATTTCAAAGTATGACTAAACCGCAGTCAACCCGCCATCTACAACTAATTCTGCTCCTGTAATATGATTGGCTTCAGCTGAAGCAAGAAACAAAACAGCATTTGCAATATCAGAAGGAACGCGCGGCTCTCCCATTGGTGTCAATGCGATCCGTTTTTTATAATTTTCGGCGGGATCACCGCCGCCTAAGTTCATAGAGTCCCGCCCAAGTTCTGTTTCTATGTAACCAGGGTGAACCGAGTTACATCTTATCTTATAACCTTTACGCGCGCAGTCGATAGCAATAGATTTGGTGAGCTGCCGAACGGCACCTTTAGAAGCACCATAAGCTACAATACCAGGCGAAGCGATTAAACCCGCGACCGACGACATGTTAATTATACTTCCACCCTTGTCTTTCATTGCCAGCACAGCTGTTTGACAGCCCAGGAAAACCCCCTCGACATTCACTGATTGAACAGCTCTCCATTGATCTATATCAACGTGCTCTATTGATTGTTGGTCGGTTATTGACAATATTCCCGCATTATTAACGAGGATATCGAAGCTTCCATGTAGTTTTTATATATGTTTGGTTAATTCTTTCCATTCTTCATTATTTCTTACATCCAGTTTATAAAAACTTGCAGCGCTGCCGAGTTCTAAAAGAAGCTCGTTTCCAGCATCCTCTTTCAAATCCGCCACTATAACTCTCGCGCCTTCTTTAACAAATCTAGAGCAAACAGCTCTTCCAATACCATTTGCGCCACCACTTACGATTGCAACTTTGTTTTTCAATATTCCCATAAAAACTTCTCCATTGATCAAACATTTTTTTAACTTCTGACACAGTGACAATTTTGCTTTCAAGGTACGAAATGCCGAATATGTTCAACACTTATAATGATAGAAAAGATCATCCTAAAATCGTAGCATATCAAAAAAGAAAAATACCTAAACGAAAGTTATCGCTGAGTGATCCAGCCGTGTGAATTGTTATGATTGTAATAATAGCAAGTGTTGACTGATCCAAAATCATTCGACTAACAAAATGTAAAGCAAGGCAAGTCCTTAAGACCCCAAAAAACAAAACTAAACCTAATGCTCAAGGTGAAGCGTCTAGAATGAAAGCGCCAAACAGCATAAAAAATTGGGAAGATAATTTTTAAAAGTAATCTCTTTTAAACTTTCCAATAACTTCCTTTTTTTTCTGCATTAATTCAAGCTTAATAAGCGCGCATAAAACTACGATTCCCCCGAGGAAGTACATATCCTCAACCTCAATATTATCGCGGATGCCCAAAATTATCCCTCCGATAACGAAAAAAACGCCATAATAAAGTACAACCGATAACGATGGTAAGGCTTTTAATTCGAATAGATATCTAAAAACTAAAAGCGCTAAAAGGCTTGCAGAAGCGACTCGAGTCGTCTCACCGCGATACAGCATTATCTCATTAGATGGAGCTATATTTGATGGAAAGTAAAAAGGAAGTCCAAAGACGTTTACAATTAATGCAGAACAAAACCACATAAAGAGGACCGCAATACACGCTTTCCTAATAAATGCCATGGTAAATCCTCCCGCCATGCATTTCTTAACTACAGACTAGCATAGCGTAAATACTACCCTAACCTTTATATAAACAAAACACGGGCAAGTATCGGTGTGCAATTAATCACTTTATGATGATATTCAACCAATTTAAGGGGCGCCCCCTAGTTAAGTCGAAATGTCCAGTAACAACAATCTAGGGGACGCGTGTCGATCAACCAATATAAAGATTAATAGCACTTGCGCTTATTAAAATGAGACAAAAGTTCGCAGCCGCTTAATCTCTTTGTCGATTGTCGGAGGCAAACTTAATAGTTAAACGTTATTAAAGTCTTTTTCTCGTTTAGCAAGTTTACTCATCAATGGATCTATGTCGGGAGAAAAGAATTCATTTTTACACAGTCGATCAAAATGCGACATTGCGTTTGGGAATTCCAGGCTAAGTGCATCAAAGTCATAGACTCTATACAGCCGATTTTCTGAAATAGTCTTTAAATGAGCTCTTTCTCTAGAAACCTGGCAAACCTCACAAACAAAGCAAATATCTGCAATACTCAATTTGTTGTTGACTATTCCATGCACGCTCCCTGCTAATGCAGAGTCTACTCCCCTTAGGAAAATATCAAAGCACCTTGCCGTCTCTTTTTGAATTTCAATAGTACAGTCCGATTTAGATAATGCCAGAAGGTAAATTTGACTTTGACGTGCAAAAACGAGAGCAGAGTCTAAAAAACTATCGATTCGTGATGCTTCGTATGCATCGGCTCCATATAGGTTCTTACTCGTACAACCTAGCCGAGCAACTGCCCGCAAGATACTATTGGACTCCCAAATCCCAACGGTTCCGTCGGGACTAAAAGCTGCGGGCACAGTACCGAAAGGCTGAGCCATTAAAAACTGTTCTGTCTTATATAATTTTTTACCAAAACCCGTGTGCGCTGATTTTGATACTACATCTGTTCGGTCATAGTCCGAATTAACAAGGGGACGAGCATCAAAGTCCCAAAGCCAATCACTCAGATTATCTGCTTTATCTCCTCGAATATCGATCTCAATCTCACATAATCTTGCAGCAATTGTTGCCTTCATTAACCGAGGATTTGGGAGATAGGAAAACATACGCAACGCTACCAAATTAACTCTCCTTTAGTGTATAGACGTGATCTAAAGAAACGCTTTATGTAATTTAGAGGGAATTAATAAAACGGATCAACTATCTTCAATTAAATATTTTATGGAGAATATTCTTAGGTTTGTATCTTATATGGCCTCTTGCTGTTTTAACCTAAAAGCATATGTGCCGGAGAGAATGATAATTCCCGAACCTACAAGGGTCGTTAATGCCGGTATGTCGTTAAAAAACATCCATCCGAATGCGACAGCCCATACCATACTGACATATGAAAATGGCTGTAAAAGACTAGCAGGAGCAATACTCAGTGCCTTAATCAAAGTTGAATGACCAGCTACACCCAATACAGCTAATACAACAAATTTAAGTCCCCACATGATATCTAAAGACATCCAGTAAAATGGTAGAAAACCGCACAATACCGCAAAACCAATAGTGCCTGTAAATAAGGTCGTCCTTTCAGCCCCATCATATTGAGACACTAGTCGCGTTAAAACTTGGTAAAGGCCCCATAAAAGAGTCCCAAAAAGGGGAATTAACATGTGCGGGTTGAAGACAGAAAAACCAGGTTTAACGATTATGATAATGCCCACAAAACCAAAAGCGACTAGAAGCCACTGCCTGACGCTGATTACTTCACGCAGTATCACCGCAGACATAGCCAAAGTAACGAGTGGTCCTGTACCAGATATTGCAGATATTTCGGCCAACGGGAGATGCCTAAAAGCAATGATATATGCTCCAACTTCGGCCAATAGTAATAATGCTCGGGTGACTTGAAGTACGGGAACAATCGAGCTAAACGCTCGCTTCTTATCCTTTCTTATTCCTATCGCCAGTCCATAAGCACCAAAAAACAAATACCTGAACCATAGGATCATTATTACTGGGTAAATTTGTGAAATGTGTTTCGTCATTACATTTAGGCACGCAAATAAAAACGTCGCTAAAACAGCAAGCGCAATGCCTCTTATAGGATTATCGTTTCCGGTAATATGCTCCGGCATGAGGTCTATTAGATTGAAATAAGCATCGAACACCAGTCATCGTTACCTACAACAACCGTATGGTGCCCTTTTCCGCTAGTATCTGTTAAAAGAACTGGAACCCCACTCGCAAGATTTATTACCTTTCCTGAACTAACCCGCATCTCAGCTGCACCAGACAAAGTGACAACCCACTGTAAAACAGGTGTCGGATGCCAACCACCATTCCATCCGTTAGGAACACATGCTATCTTTAAAGTATTCGTATTCCCAAGATCCTCCATGGGAAATGAAGGTGTTCCTTTAATGAAATCTTCTGTTGAGAGATTAAACTTTAATTCCTCAACTTCGGACTCTCCGTTACTCAACGAAAATATTTTGAAATAATTCATTTGTTTTTCCTTTAGCCAGTGCCCGACCCTGCTTTAATGCCCCACTTGTCTTCTTCAAACGTGACTATATAGAGAGAGCGATATTTTCCAATCAAAGACTTATCCTCTCTGTATCTTCCAAATCGCACTTCAACATGAAATTTTTTCGCGGTCAGTTCTTCTGGTTTAACACTTTCGAATGCCGAATGATGCCAACCGTCATCTGAGGTCCTTTTTTTAAACCAATCCCAAAGATCCGTAGAATTATTCCAGACTTCCACATGGCCATCAGCCATTACTCTGAAGTGAGGAAAATGAAGTGCCTCAGTCACGCCCGTTAAATTATTCGCGTTTAGAGATTCAAAATACAACTCGCATACTCTTTCAACTAAATTCTGGCTCAAGACTGACTCCCTACGGTTGTAAACAAAAGGTAACATTAAAATGGTTTCGAATATCAGACCAACATGCAAACGTTTACTAATCATAAATCTTTTAGGAAGGAGAATACAGTCATGACCGCTATATCAGTGATACTCGCCAAACCAGACGTGGGGAAGGAAGAGCAAGCAAAAGAAAGAATGAAGCATCGTGCAAAAATAATGAGTAATAATGGATTTACCACCCGCGTTGCCGAAGGTTTTTCAGGACCAACAGCTGGACATTTAGCTGTTCAAGCCATGACAGAAGACTGGACAGCAATGGGGACAGCCCTCACGAAAATGGCCGCAGATCCAGAATTTATAGAATGGCAACAAAATCGACGTAAAAATCCAATAGGCCATATGGTACGCCGGACAGGTTTACGAACTGTTTATGGCGAGCCGCAATGGGCAGAGTTTCCGGTTTCCTACTACCGGAGATATAAAATGCCGAGATCAAATCTGAAAAAAGCTATTGAGTTAATCGGCGAGATTGACTCAATAGAAACGATGAAAGACCACTGGACCATCAGCGCAGCCGTTCCTATTACGGGCGCTGAAATGGATATGTTTCTTGCAGCCTATCAATTTAAATCACTTGAAGTGATGGGGCAATGTCTTGACGAAATAGGCACATCAGAACAAATGCAGGATATTGTGACAAGAGCATCAGAATTAGGAAATATATTAACCGCGGACGTGGCTATAACCGTGGCCTAAAACCAGCTGAGGAGATTAAACATGAAAAAGTTTATCATAAAAAGACAAATGGACGGGGCTGGCTCAATACCAAAAAATGATTTGAATTTAGCCGGAAAAAACTCTGAAGAAATACTGGATGCAATGCGTTCTGAAGGAAAAAATATCCAACAAGAACAAAGCTATGTGGTGGGAGATGCTATTTATTGTGTTTATAACGCAGATACAGAAGAATTGATAAAAGAGCATTCTGAGAGATCAGGCGCACCTGCCACAGAAATATCAGAAGTGTCCTCGGTAATTAGACACAATACATCCTTTGTTAGTTAGACCAATATACTTTGGAAAAATCTTTTAATATCAACGCTTGATATTCTTCGAAGATTACCGATTGCCCTGTGGTCCTGGCTTTTAGTCAATCACACAGGGCAATACTTCGAAAAGTTCATTAAGTTGTAAAAGGACAAAACTTAAATTGCATGTATTAAACTATTAGGTAGTCGTCTATCTGAACCTCTTTACCGAGGTTAGCAAAATCTCCATCGGCTCGTTTTCTACGAAATTCACCCCAATTAATCTCTTTGTATAACCTAGTGGAATTGATGGAATTTAAGGGATTTACATTGGTACTGTAAGTGGGATTATAAAAAAATGGCAACGAGTACCTATCCTCTTTATCCATAGCAACGACCCGATGCAGCGCGGCTTTATACTCGCCATTTGACCAGACCTGAACCATATCACCGATATTAATTACAAAGGCCCGATCAATGGGAGTTATGGGATACCATCTACCACCCTTATTAACCTGAAGCCCGCCTATATTGTCCTGCGAGAGAATAGTTAAAGCTCCCGAGTCAGTGTGGTGATGTACTCCCAGCCCCGCCTCACCATGATCCTGTTCTTCCAAATCAGCTAATGGGTCATCTACCGGGTAATAATTTAATCTAAGAAAGCTTGTATGTTTTGGAAAAAAACAATCCGTCAAATGATCCTTATCGGCTCCTAGGCTTAAACAAATCGCCTTTAAAATAAATAAAGATAATTTTTCACACGCTTTGAAATGCTCGCGCATACATTGTTCGAATTCTGGTAATAATTTTGGCCAAGGTGTCTTACCTAGAAACGGCTCTTCAGAGCTTAGCCCCTCATCCGAGTGGAGCGGACCAATATCAAATATTTCTTTTTTATCTCTCTTATTTTTAGTGAGTTCATGATCAAAGAACCCCCAAGGATTATCACTTGATCGATTTAGCTTTCGTTTTTCAGATTTTGGCAAACAAAAGAAGTTTTTGGTAGCCAGCCATGTTTCGTCCAATGAAGCATCTGGTATTCCATGATTAACAACTTGGAAAAAACCCCAATCCCTGCAAGCACGGCCGATTTCTTCGCTCAATTTGTTTAACCCCTCAGTATTGCTTCCCGAAGAACATTCATCAAGGTCAATAATAGGAATATTTTTTTCAAGTATGCTTTTTTCATTTACAGATTGAATATCAACCACCCATATTGCCCCCGGCGTTTTAGAGTTCAGTATAAATTTGAACCAAAAGATTAGTAATAATGGAATTTTCTTTGCCAACTTTCAACAAAAAGTTAGACACCCCGATAGAGAGCGATCCCTTTTTTATGATTGAAGCTAGTGTATTTCTGTAAATAATTCCCAGGGCTTATATTGAAATTGTTTCTTTAAAGCTTTCTCCATACAATTCAATTTTGAATACGTTTTATATTTTAAATGGGTTGCTCAAAACTGGATCTTTAAATGTCTGAAAATAATAATGCAATAAACGTTCAAGCCCATCTGCACCACCAATACTTTTTAGGACTACAGTTAATGGTAGCAGTTGAAAAAGGGCCCAGTGTTGTCGGAGACTGGATCTTCCGCTTATTTCGGAAACAACACAATGAGAAGTTTTTATCGAGTTTTGAAAAACTCGGTTTGGCCGAGCTTCCCCATGCTGTAGCCTGTGCAAAATACCACGTCCTGTCAAACAATGTTGGTGGCGTCGGTGTCGAATTTATGGCTGAGACCGAAAAGAAAGCGTGGTTGCGCTTTAGATATCCAAGGTGGATGTATGATGGTCCGGCTATATGTGGGATACCAGTTGAAGCAAGCAGGGGTTTTTTGAAAGGCTGGTATGCGCAGAATGGCGTTACATTAAAAAATCCACGGCTTGGGTTTGTCTGCGTTTCCGAAGACTTAACAGGTCAATTTGGGTTTTGTGGTTATTTTAAAGAATATGATAAAGAGCTCTCAGACAACGAACGACTTATATTTTCACCGAAGGAACGGCCACCAATTTTTAATCCCAAAAAGCAGCCATTACCACCGGACAGACACTGGACAAAGGAAAGACTCGACAAAGCAAAAAGAAATTATGCAGTCGAATTTTGCCGTAACGGCATTATAGAATTAGCAAATACTATTGGCGAACGTGAGACATTGGATATAGGTAAACGCGCTGCCAGATTAACAGGGCTCCAACAATATCAAAGGATGGCTCAAGAACTCAATTGCAAAGATGGAAACTTACTGGATGCCGCGCAATTTTTATCTTCTGTTTTT
>NZGS01000089.1 GCA_002690995.1 Rhodospirillaceae bacterium | reverse complement strand
AAGAGTAAAGCAAGATGATTTTTCGGGTATAATAATTATTAAAGATCGGGCAGGTCGAAGGGTTGTTATCGCCTCGTGTCCTCTGGCATTCCAAATGGGAGTTGTTGTTGGACTATCGCTTGAGGATGCCTTGGCAGCGTGCCCAAGTTTATTGGTATTTGAGGCAGACTTGATCGCTGATCAACTGGCGATCGAAACCTTGGCAAGATGGTGCGGACGATATACACCACTTGTCTCTATTGATAAAGCAAATAAGGGATTAGGGAATGCTGGCATTTGGTTGGATATTACAGGTTGCTCCCATCTCTTTGGTGGAGAAGCTGATCTTTTAAATGACATTATCGCACGTCTAACAGCTATAAACTGGACAGCATTTGGTGCTATTTCTGATACACCGGGCAGTGCTTGGGCAATAGCACGCTTTAGTGGCGGGGTGACCCAGTTAATCGCACCAGGTGAGCAACAAGCAGCTCTTTCTGAATTACCTCTATCTGCTTTGCGTTTGCCAAAGAATACAGTTGACGATTTGAGTAAAGTTGGTTTGCGGAAAATCAGTCAATTAATGTTAGTACCAAGAGCTCCTCTCCGTGCCAGGTTTGGTAAGAATATAAGATTGCGTTTAGATCAAGCATTAGGAATAGAAAAAGAAACTGTATCGCCACAAACATTACATTCACCTTACTTGGCAAGGTTAGTTTTGCTTGAGCCGATTAGTAATTCAGAAACAATAAAACAAATACTTGGTCATTTGCTGCCCCAAGTTATTGAGATGCTTGTAACGCGCTCGTTAGGTATAAGACAACTACGACTTAGCTTATATAAAATTGATGGAAAGGTGCAGGAGTTAAAAATTCGGACCAGCGAAGTAAGTCAAAACTCAGATGTCGTTTTGAGATTGTTCTCTGAAAAAATTGATAATTATCTATTAGATACAGGAGTTGACGTTGTTACGTTAGAAGCAACTGAAACTGATGTTATCCAATATAAACAAGTCTATTTAAATAATGAAAGTGAAACATCTGAGCTTAAGCTATCGGAACTTATAGATAGTTTAACAAACAGATTTGGCATTAGTTCAGTAACGTTGCACTCTTTAAAAGAGAGCTACTGCCCGGAACATTCTGAAATGGTATGGCATGCTATTTCCAATCTAGAAACGTTTAGAACGAGTGAGAGAGCACAACGATCACTAGATTACTTTTTAGCAGTCCGACCTCTGCGTTTAGCAGTGCCCCCAGAGCGTCTAGGTTCTATTTTGGTGTGTAAGCGCGGTAGACCAAAGAACTTTGAGTGGCGTCGTAATAATATACAGATAAGAAGAGTTAACGGACCGGAACGTATTAGCCCAGAATGGTGGTATATGGAAAATTATCATCTGACACGCGATTATTTCAGAGTTGAGGACACTCAAGGACGTCGATATTGGTTGTTTAAGGAATTCATAAAAAAAAATCATGAACGTTCACATTGGTATCTGCACGGTTTTTTGCCTAAGAAGTCGTATGATGGAAAAACATATAGCAACATATGCAGAACTTAATGTGTTGAGCAATTTTAGTTTTCTCGAAGGAGGTTCACATCCGGAAGAACTAATTGAAAGAGCTGCCTTTCTTGGCTATAGGGCTATCGCTTTGACGGACCGTAATACACTCGCTGGGGTAGTTCGTTTTCATACAGCGGCAAAGGCCAAAGGAATTCAGGCAATTATAGGAGCACGGATAGATATTGAAGATGGTGCTAGTTTCATATGCTTACCAAAAGACCGCAGTGCATATAGTAGATTATCAAAGTTACTAACCCTAGGTAAGCGCAGAGCGCAAAAATCAATGTGTAAGTTATGGCGTTCGGATATAGTTGAATACCTACAGGGACAAATTTTAATTATTTTACCTCCATTATCTTTTAGTGCATCAAAGTTATACGTAGACCAAAAGAGGATTGATTCAGAGTTTGCGGATGAACTATCAAAATGGGTGGAACAACTATCTGGTTCAGTCTACCTTTCTGCATCGTTGTGTTATAGAGAAGATGACGACTCTAGGCTGGCTGCACTGCAAAAGTTAGCTGAACAATCTGGTGCGCCAATGGTTGCTACCAATGATATTCTGTATCATCACCCTCGTCGTCGACCACTTCAAGACCTTTTAACATGCATACGTAAGCAATGCACTATAACGCAAGCTGGCTTTGAACTTGAGTTAAATGCAGAGCGTTACTTGAAGTCTCCCCTGGAAATTAAAAACGGGTTTGAGAAGTATCCGGATGCAATCACAAAGACAATTGAGATTGCTGACAGGTGTGAATTCTCAATGACTGACATAAGATATAAATATCCAAGTGTTTTAACGCGATCAGGTAATAGCGCAGAAGATGAGCTAAGAGTTAGGACTTGGGAAGGAGCAAAAAAGCGTTATTCGATTGATAAGTATCCACTAGGAGTTCCTGAGTCAGTTAAAAAGCAGATAAATTATGAGCTAGATATAATAGAAAAATTAAAATATGCGCCATATTTTTTAACAGTTTATGACATGGTGAAATTCGCACGTGAGCGTAATATCTTATGTCAAGGACGTGGTTCTGCTGCAAATTCGGCAGTTTGTTATTGCTTAGGCATAACGGCAGTTGACCCCAACCAATCTGCGGTATTATTCGAGCGGTTCATTAGTAAAGCACGCGGTGAACCACCAGATATAGACGTTGATTTTGAGCATGAGCGACGTGAAGAAGTAATTCAGCACATTTATGAGACTTATGGTAGAGAGCGTGCCGGGTTAGCTGCAACAGTGGTTACGTTCCGCTCGCGTAGCGCTATAAGAGAAGCCGGAAAAGCCATGGGCCTTTCAGACGCTATAATTGATATATTGGTTAGTCAGGTTCGTGGCAGTGATATCAAAAATATATCTGCTTCAAAACTATTAGAGACTGGTCTTGACCCTAAAGATAAAATTCTTCGACTTGTTATCAAATTAGCTAAAGAGCTAATCGGCTTTCCTAGACATCTCTCTCAACATGTTGGCGGCTTTGTAATAACACGTGATAGGTTAGATGAATTAGTTCCGATAGAAAACGCAGCGATGATAGACCGCACCGTGATTGAATGGGATAAGGATGACCTAGATGCACTTGGAATATTAAAAGTAGATGTATTAGCACTCGGCATGTTGAGTTGCTTGCGAAAAGGTTTTGATATAGCTCGTCGTCATTATGGTCTCGAACTTGATCTGTCAAATATCCCGTCGGAGGATCCCGTAGTATACGACATGCTATGCAAAGGTGACTCACTAGGTGTGTTCCAGCTAGAGAGTCGTGCACAAATGGCAATGCTACCTCGACTTAAACCAAGATCATTTTATGACTTAGTTATAGAGGTAGCAATAGTAAGACCTGGTCCTATACAAGGTGATATGGTGCATCCCTATATAAGACGCCGTAATGGTGAAGAGTCAGTTGATTTGCCGTCTAAGGAATTACACGAAGTACTGCATAAAACGTTGGGTGTACCCTTATTCCAAGAACAAGCAATGAAAATTGCTATTATTGCTGCGGGATTTACCCCTGGTGAAGCAGACCAATTACGTAAAGCAATGGCAACGTTCCGTAAAACAGATAAAATTGGTGAGCTAGGTCTTAAAATGATCGCCGGTATGGTTGAACGAGGGTACGAAAAGTCATTTGCAGAGCGTTGTTTTAGACAAATTGAAGGGTTTGGCAATTATGGTTTTCCAGAAAGTCATGCAGCGAGTTTTGCATTATTAGTTTACGTGTCAAGTTGGATGAAATGTCATATGCCAGCTACTTTTGCGGCTGCCTTGTTAAACTCTCAGCCTATGGGGTTCTACGCGCCAGCACAGATTGTCCGAGACGCTCGTGAACATGGAGTTATTGTATTGCCGCCAGACGTAAATATGGCTAATTGGGATTGTGACTTAGAACGTCAAAAAGATGGTGCTTTGGCTTTAAGGTTGGGAATGAATCAAATTAAAGGATTGAGAAAGGGAGAGGCGGTTCTTATCGAAAAGAATAGGCGGGAGGGTTATCGAAATATAGAGGAATTAAGTATCCGTGCAGGTATCCAGTCGATGACCCTAGAAATATTAGCCCGTGCAGATGCATTTCAATCACTTTCACTTTCACGACGACAGGCTTTTTGGCATGTGCGCGGGCTGAATGCGTCTGTATTTAGAAATAACCAAAAGAAAAAACAAGAACTGCCATTGTTTGATACCCTTTTAAGTGTTGGCAAGAACTTAGTTGTTGATAGCGAACCTGGCGTAGATCTACCAGACTCAAATCTTGGTGAAGAAGTAATGGATGATTATGCTTCTCTCAGATTATCTCTTAAGTCTCACCCTCTTAGTCTATTACGTAATGTTTTTCCCAAAGGTTTTTACAAACCGATTTCTTCCTTCAATGACCTTAATGATGGGGAACGCGTAAGTGTGGTTGGTTTGGTGCTGGTAAGACAGCGTCCAAGTACGGCTAAAGGAATTCTATTTATCACTATTGAAGATGATACAGGTGTTGCAAATCTTGTTATTTGGTCTCGTCAATTTGAGCGTTTTAAACGCGCCGTTATGAATGCGAAGTTATTAGGTGTAACAGGGAAACTACAGCGCGAAGGGGAAGTCATTCATTTGATTGCAGAAAATCTTCAAGATTTGACATTTTATTTATCGGAGTTACCAGAACAAAATCAGCATCAGGTCGAGAGAAATGAGGATACGATTAAAAGTAAGCAAACCTGTGTGTCAACAAATACAGTCAAATCATTAACGAATAAAACTAGCAAAGAGAAAATAGCTCGAGTAAATTTTAATAGTCGTGATTTTCACTAATGCTAACAAATGGCAATACCCAAAATACTATGAATCAAGAACTGCTAGCCTTAACATCAAAATAGCAAAATGTATCGCCAATGCGATGATAAATTTACGAATAAAACGATACACTCTGACAGAGTGACTACAGCGGAGGGGGATATGACGCTACAATCAGTTTCAAACAATGGTATTAATCAAGAACAAGACAACGGTGAATTAGCACAGCAGCAGAGAGCAATCTACAATAGTCCTGAGAACTTCTTCAATTGGTCTTGGCCCTCTGTGCCGCGACATCAATTTTTAAGTGAACGCGATAGAGCTTTTGATCCTGACGGCCATACCGGATTAATTGAACTGGATATTTCAGATAAACTTCAAACGCCATATCCAGCTACAATACCCGCTATTTTAGCACGGTATATTAGGATAAATGCGGGCGATAAAATTAATCATTCATTCATTGCTTCCGGTGAAGTTTATTATGTTTTGAAAGGAGATGGCCTTAGCCGGAATGGTGCGGATAAAGTATCGTGGGGAACTGGAGATGTCTTTTGTTTTCCGGGAGGGAATGAAACTACACATAAAGCTAACAATACAGCGATAATATTTTGTGTAACTAATGAGCCACTGCTGGCGTTTGAAAATCTTCAAGCACCGCTCCCCGGTAAATCAAGAAATGAAACGGTTCACTGGCTACATGAGGAAATAGAGAAGCATTTGTCGGCGATTTATGAGCGCCCAAAAACAGCAGAAACTTCAGGTGTGTCGATTCAGTTCTCTACGCCGGCGACAGCTCCTAGCAGGAACACAATTCCTATGGTCAATACCGCTATTAATACACTTGAGGCTGGTGGTGACCAACGGCCTCATCGTCATAATGGAGCAGCAATTACTTTGGCTATAGAGGGGGAGGGCATTCACTCGATGATAGAGGACGAGAAAGTTCCGTGGGTAAGTGGGGCGGCTCAAATAACGCCCGGCGCAGAACTTCACTCTCATCATAATAGAGGAAATAGAAGAATGCGCAGTTTTGTTATCCAGGACGAGGGATTACATTTTTATCTTCGGACGCCCGGCTTTAGTTGGGATTAGAGAAAAATATTGACGGCCAATGGTTTGTTTAAAACGTTGAGAGAAAGAGAGTAGCTTTCAGGTCTAATCCATTTCGCGAAAGGCTCAATAAAGGGCAGGTTTGTGCTGGGGTCTTAACTAGTATGCCTAGCACTAATATGGCACAAATGCTCTCAAATTCTGGTTTCGATTGGTTGTTTATTGATATGGAACATGGCGCTATCGATATAGCTTCATGCTATAATATGATCACCGCAACGTCAGGTAGTGCGTGTTCGCCAGTTGTTCGCGTGATGGAGCCATCAATAACTTTTACAAAACCAGTGTTAGATTCGGGTGCAATGGGAGTTATATTTCCCATGATTACGTCTGGGGAAACAGCAGAAGCTGCAGTTGCGGCTGTGAGATACCCGCCTTTGGGCGAACGGGGCTGGGGGCTATTTTATGCGCCAATGCGCTGGCAGAAAAAAGATTCTATTGAATATTATAAAAGTTCGGATGACATTGTCATCATTTCGCTAATTGAACATATAGACGCGATTAATAACATCGAAGAAATCACTAAAGTTAAAGGTATAGATGTCTTTTTCATTGCACCGATGGACTTAGCCGCCAGTATGGGATACGTGGGTGATAGAGATCATCCGGAGGTGAAAGAGGCAATCGCTAGAGCCGAGGCATGCATAAAAAAAAGTCATGGGTCCCTTGGGGGGTTATGTCTATCTGCCAGCGAAGGCAATGATAAAATACAAAATGGGTACCAGGTTTTGTTGATGGGTTTCGATCTATTGCTGATGGAAGTTGGTGTGAGGTCGATGCTAGATGGATTAAATCGATGAAACAGGTGACAGCATTAACAGACGAGCAAATTCGCGAATATAAAGAGCAAGGATGGATTGTTCTCCCCAGTGTTTTTTCCCGTAAAGAAATAAATGTTTTAGAGAAAACATCCTACGATGTATTGAAGAGGCCAGGGCCAGAGGTTGCTAGAGAAGCTGATGGGACCCCCCATGTTTGCTGGGGAATGCATCTTTTTGACGAGCGTTTTAAAATATTAACTCAGCATCCAAAGTTACTACGTCCAGTTGAACAACTTTTGGAGTCAAAAGTCTTCGTTCATCAGTCACGAATAAATATTAAGCAAAGAAATGGTTCTGTAGTGGAATGGCATCAAGACTTTGGAACGTATCATCGAGTTGATGGCATCCCTGAAGCCAGAGGGATTATGATCGGCATTTTTCTCGATGACGTTACACCATGTAATGCTCCTGTACTAGCAATACCTGGGTCACATAAAGATGGCCTGGTTTCCGAGGCGATTATTGACGAAAACGTTGTTGATCATAAGGGGGCAGCAAAGTTTCGTTTTGACATAACTGACGACACGCTGTCCCATTTAGTTGATAGACAGGGCATAAAATCAATAGAAGGACCTGCAGGAACTGTGCTTTTAATGAACATGGCGGTCGTGCACGGGTCTTCAGTAAATATTTCGCCGTTAAGACGATTATTGCTTTATATTAACGTAAGTGCGGTGGACAATAGGAACGAAAGCTTTGCTAGGCCGGAGTATTATGCCGCTAGGGATTTTAACCCGCTAGTAGAGTTGCGACCGGATTGCCTGTTAAGCTATTATAGCACGCAATAAGGGAGCTAACCCCCCGTAACGCTCATATGTCTTGTTACAGGATCCACTGCGGCATTACGGTCTATGATAAAATCGTGCCCTTTGGGCTTGCGTAAAATTGCTTCGCGGATAGCTCTTACGACTGCCTCATCACCTTCGGAGTTGCGTAGAGGAGTTTTCAAATCAGCATCATCATCTTGACCTAAGCACATATAGAGTGTGCCTGTGCAGGTAACACGCACTCTATTGCAGCTTTCGCAGAAATTATGTGTAAGAGGTGTAATAAAGCCTAGTCTTCCGCCGGTTTCTTTTACCCTGGTATATCTCGCCGGCCCGCCTGTTTTATAGTCTATATCTTCAAGAGTGAAATATTTTGATAGGTCATTTCGCACAGCGTTCAGAGGTAGGTATTGGTCAATCCTAGTTTCACTGCCGATATCCCCCATGGGCATAACTTCTATAATTGTCATATCGTAACCGTTGTCGCCTGCCCAGGTCAGCATATCTTTCAATTCGTCGTTATTGGTACCGTTTAGTGCAACTGTATTAATTTTAACATTTAATCCCGCTGATTTAGCTGCGTTTAAGCCGGCTAGCACTTGGTCAAGATCGCCCCAACGCGTAATTTTTTTAAACTTTTCTCGGTCTAAGGTGTCTAAAGAGACGTTAAGTCTTTTCACACCATTATCGGCAAGCTGTTGGGCATACTTAGATAATTGAGATCCATTTGTTGTTAATGTAAGTTCCTCCAGCTTTCCTGAGGTTATATGTCTCGATAGTGAGGCTATTAGATTCATTATATTTTTT
>NZGS01000088.1 GCA_002690995.1 Rhodospirillaceae bacterium | reverse complement strand
TCTAAAAGGATAATAACGTGTTTGACCAATATCTATTTTTATACCCGGCAAATAGGGTGTTTGAATTGCTATCTTCGCTACTTCTTTACGCGACAAATTTTCAGCTACTAGCACCGGAACAAAACTACGTCTTTTCTTTGTTTCAGTTAATATTCTCTCAACGGATTCTGGACTGATTTTGATGATCTCCTGTAGCACTCTTAGAGTTTCAGCTACGTCTTTTGTCTGCTCTGATACTATTTCAAGCCTAAAATTATCTTTATTAGTGGCAAGTGGAATGCCGTTGCGATCAAGAATTCGCCCCCTTATTGGAGGTAAAAGCTCGAAATTAAATTGGTTATTTTCTGCTAAGGTACGATACTTTTCTGCCTCTTCAACTTGCAAAAAATACAACCGCCCTGCAAGCGCAGCAAAAAGGGAGAACTTTATACCTCCTAAAATAGCTGTTCTTCTATTTATAAGTTTCTGAAATTTCTGACGTTCATGTTGCTTCATTTTGGATGCCTGAGTTACACCGCCACTGCTCTTTGGATATGAGACAACAACCAATCCAATATAGGAAAGCTTATCACTGTCATAAAATACTGTATGGCAAAGGGCCCAATGTCCGCATATTGCAAAGAAACAAAAAAGGTTATTGCCCATGCGATTACAAACGCAAGTCCAGAAATCAAACTAAAGACACCCCAGATCAAGTAAAAAGGTTTCAATAACACATTTTTTTTCTGCCAAGATGAAATAGCAAAAACTGTAAGAAATAATATCGGAGTGAACCCTAAACTTGCACCAATAAGTATATCTGAAATAATGCCTAAAATAATTAGTGTCACAACATAGAGATGACCTTGACGATGAAGTGACCAATAAAAAACCGCTGACAAACAAAGGAATGGTGAGATTACTGAATTCCCTAAAACACTTTGGGGTTGCACGCTTAAGATGATTAGGAACAAGATCGACATCTCGGGAACAATTTTTTTAAAACCCCCGGAAAGCCTTTGGGAAAAGACTACACGCATCGAGTTAGTCTGATGGATTATTTAAGTGTTGAGATAGATCATCAGCAAAACGATAATCTAAAATTCTGATATAATCTAATCGGTTCCAATCCACTAATGAGCTGACTAGCACACTTGTGCCATCTATCTCTGCTATGTGTCCTATTGGAATATCTGGTGGTAGAAGCCCCCCATGCCCAGATGTCAGTATTTTATCTCCAACCGCTAAAAGAGAGTCATTCGGCATAAATTTCAATTTAAGAAACCTACTGTTGTCACCCTTGATGATAGCCGGGTCACGCGTGTTTTCCGTTACGACTGGTATTTGAGAGTTAATATCTGTAATCTGGAGCACCCGTGCGAAACTACTTGCTACCTCTACAATTACACCGACAAGCCCATATTCAGACATAACTGCCTGCCCTAAACGAGCACCATTATCTTGACCAATATTAATCAGCATACTTTTTACAAATGGTCCTCCCGAGTGAGCAACCACACGCCCAGTAATAATTTTTGTATCAGGAAAATCTACAAAATTCGTTTGCTCTTTCAGCCTTTTATTTTGAGTCATGAGACCTTGGGTCACAATAAGTTCTTCTTGCAACTCCCTCACCTGCGCCTCGAGTACCTTCACTACCTCATGAGCCTGGTTCAAGTTTTTAAAGTCATCAACAAAATTAGAGATTGAATTGATCGGATGGAAAATGGCTTGCGTTATTGGCAGGACAGCGTCTGTAAGGTTTATTCGAATTTCCTTAACATAACTTACTTCTACACGATCCATCATCATAAAAAGAATAGAGGCCACTATACCAACGGCGAAGAAAGTTTTTTGCCACCAGGCCTTTAGCGGCTTGACAAGACTTGAAAATAAAACTGGTTTTCTAGCCATTGAATAACCTCTACCACCCACCTCGTGAGTTAGCTTAATAAGCACCAATCAAAACGTTCCTCAGCACTTTCATTTCTTCGAGACATCTTCCGGTCCCTAGTGCAACGCATGATAATGGCTCATCTGCAATGGATACGGGGAGTCCGGTAGACTCTCTCAAAACCATATCCATATTTTCTAAAAGTGCACCTCCACCCGTTAGGACGATACCCTTATCAACAATATCCGCAGCGAGCTCAGGCGGCGTTTGCTCTAGAGCCACCTTTACTGCTTCTACTATCTGACTAACTGGTTCTGCCAAACTCTCCGCTATTTGATTCTGATCAATAACGATTTCCTTGGGAACACCGTCCCTAAGATCTCTGCCCTTTATCTCGAAAGTGCTTGGCTCAGCTTTATTTACTGGACAAGCAGAGCCTACCTCTTTCTTTATCCTTTCGGCACTACTCTCCCCAACCAGTAAGTTATGATTACGCCGTATATAAGCTATTATTGCGTCGTCCATTTGGTCACCACCAACTCTTACCGACCTTGAGTAAACTATGCCTCCCAGCGAGAGAACCGCTACTTCCGTAGTACCACCACCTATATCTACCACCATTGAACCCGTTGGTTCAGTCACCGGTAAGTTTGCACCTATTGCCGCAGCCATTGGTTCTTCTATAAGAAAAACTCTTCGCGCACCGGCACTTTCGGCCGACTCTTGTATGGCTCTCCTCTCGACAGCGGTAGAACCCGAAGGAACACAAATGATGACTTGCGGATTAGCAAATGTTCTTCGATTATGAACTATACGGATAAAGTGTTTTATCATCTCCTCTGCCACTTCAAAATCGGCAATCACGCCATCTCTCAGAGGTCTTATCGCTTGGATGTTACCAGGGGTCCGACCAAGCATGAGTTTTGCTTCATCCCCAACTGCCAAAACTTGCGTTTTGCCACGTACCGTGGCAATTGCAACTACTGAAGGTTCGTTTACAACTACGCCGCGGCCGCGAACGTAAACTAGGGTATTCGCAGTACCCAAGTCTATCGCCATGTCAGCCGATAAAAGTCCAAAGAGATCTGTAAACATTTAACTCAGTCCATTGATGAATATTTTAACTAACTCTCAGACATCTAGACATATTTAGAAACCAGAGGGCCAACTTCACATTTTCACCCCAGAACGGTATCACGAAACGCTAATAAACCAAAATCCAAAGTAGGTAATTTATGCTCGCCCAGAACAAAACGCCATTGCTATTTAACTTTTGGCATTCTGTAAACCAATTCCACTACCGCGCGCTATTGCGACTACCCCTCCACGTGTAATTTCCGTCTCTCCCAACCCTGACATTAACTCTGTAAAAGCATTTAATTTCTTTGGACTTCCAGTCAGTTCAAAAACAAAGCTGTTTAGTGTACTATCGATAGCGCGCGCTCGAAACATATCAGCAATACGCAGCGCTTCAATACGGCTTTCCCCGCCGTTTATAACTTTAACGAGAGCCAACTCCCGCTCAAGACAAGGGCCTTGAACGGTAAGGTCTTCAACCATGTGCACTGGAACCAAGCGATCTAGAAGAGCTTTAATTTGTTCAATGACCATATCGGTACCGGAAGTAACGATTGTAATACGAGAGTACCCCTTAACAGAGTCTATTTCAGACACAGTTAAGCTCTCAATGTTGTACCCTCTACCAGCAAAAAGGCCTATCACCCTTGCTAGCACACCGGGCTCGTTATCGACTAAAACTGCGATCGTATGCCTTCGGTTTGGGTTGGGCTTTTGTGAACTCAACAGTCTGCTCCTTTTAACCGATTAGGAAGTTTAACCCAATGTTTTAACTACTCGTTATTGATGATCAAACTAGTGCCATTCCTTCAGCAGACGTTTTAGAGTTTTCCGTATCTTTAGCACTCAGGATCATCTCATTATGTGCTGCGCCAGACGGTATCATCGGGAAGCAACTTTCTTCTTTTTGAACGCGGATGTCGGCTATAAAAAATGTCTCTGAATTAATCATTTCGTCAATTACCTTATCTAAATCATCAACCGTTTCCGCTACCATACCGGTTCCCCCAAAAGACTGCGCTAACTGAATAAAATCGGGCAATGACTCAGTATAGCTTTGGGAATATCTGCTACCGTGATTTAGTTCCTGCCACTGCCTTACCATACCCATCCATTGGTTATTAATAATGAAAACTTTTACCGGCAGTCGATATTGAATAATCGTGGAAAACTCCTGCATATTCATTAATATAGATGCATCCCCGGCTATATCTATCACAAGCGCATCAGGATGCGCGACCTGAGTTCCCATAGCTGCAGGTAGGCCATAGCCCATTGTTCCTAGACCGCCAGACGTCATCCATCTATTTGGTTTATCAAAGCCGAAATATTGGGCAGCCCACATTTGGTGCTGACCAACTTCAGTACTTATAAAAACGTCTCTATTTTGCGTCTTCTCAAAAAGCCTTTTAATAGCAAACTGAGGTTTGATAATTTTCCCTTCTTGTTCAAATTTTAGACACTCCTTGCCTCTCCAAGAATTGATTTCACTCCACCAGGATTTCAGACTATCTGCTCTCGGCGACAATTTTTTCTTTTTCCAATAATCAATCATTGTTGTTAAAACACGCTCTGCGTCACCAAGAATGGGAATATCTGCTAAGACGTTTTTGTTAATTGACGATTGGTCTATGTCTATATGTATCTTTGTTGCGTGCGGAGAAAATGCATCGATCCTTCCGGTTACTCGATCATCAAAGCGAGCACCAATATTCAACATTACGTCGCAATTATGCATTGCTAAATTTGCTTCGTATGTGCCGTGCATCCCCAGCATTCCTAGAAAATTTGAATTGGACGCAGGAAACGCTCCTAAACCCATTAGAGTTAAAGTAACGGGAAACCCAGTTATTTCTGCAAATTCTTTAAGTAGCTTACAGGCGGCTGGTCCTGAGTTTATCAGGCCACCGCCGCCGTAGATGATTGGACGTTGAGCTTTAGAAAGCAGCTCTGCCGCTTGTTCAATTTTCGTTAAATCGCCATTCGTTTTAGGTTGATATGCACATGGCCTAACATCTTTTGGAGCAAAATACGGAGCGTCAGCAAATAATATATCTTTTGGCAAGTCCACTACGACTGGTCCTGGCCGACCATTTGCGGCCACATAGAATGCTTCATGCATAACATCCGATAATTCATCAGATTTTTTTACCAGATAGTTATGCTTCGTACATGCTCTGGTAATTCCTGTTGTATCAGCCTCCTGGAAAGCGTCTGTGCCAATTAAGTGCGTTGGAACCTGACCTGTTAAGCAAACTATAGGAATGCTGTCCATCAGAGCATCTGTCAATCCTGTTACAGCATTGGTAGCACCGGGACCAGATGTCACGAGCACTACGCCTATTTTTCCAGTTGATCGCGCGTACCCTTCGGCAGCGTGCACCGCCGCCTGCTCGTGGCGGACTAAAATATGTCGAAGGTTATTAGTTTTAAAAAGTTCATCATAGAGGGGAAGTACAGCACCTCCAGGATAACCAAAAATAACTTCAACACCTTGATCCTGGAGAGCTTTAACAATTACCCCGGCGCCCGAGAGATGTTCTGTTGGTCTTCTAGCAATGTTTGGTTCGCCTGTCATTTACCGTTTTTTCTTTAAAGGTGTTGCGTTGATTGTTTGATGGCCAAATCGTCTGAACGATTTGTGGGCAGAAGAATTACCTTAATCCAGTAATAGCGTCAATCAAATATCGAGTTATTCAGAGGTTTTTAATGATCGATCTTTCCAATTATTGCGCAAATAATCTCTGAAAGAACTTTGCAGGAAAGATTTAGCTCAAAAAATTATCTATATCTTTCGCAAATAAATATTACCCAAGAAAATTCACTATTTTTTTTAAACAGTCCGACACTGTTTTTCTACAGCGCAGATTTTGAATTAAAAAATCTTCATCTAATTGATGACGAAACCAAGTTAACTGCCTTTTTGCATATCGACGAGTTGTCCTCTGGGCTTGCGCTATAGCATCACTTAATCCGAGTTCGCCTCTGGTATATTTAATTAACTCAAGTAAGCCAAGTGTTTTCGATGCGGGTAGCTCAGGGCTAACATTTATAAAATCAAGTGCTCGTGCTTCCTCTGCGGCTCCTTGTTCGATAAAGTCCAGAAACCGTTTATCGCATTTTGAGTACAGGGCCTTTCTTTCTGGCATTAAACAAACTTTGAAAAACCTATGCTGAGATTCTGTTTCCCTTGACTGTTCATGCCAATAGGAAAGAGGTTTGTTTGTTGCCGTTAATACTTCCCATGCTCGTAACAAACGATTTGTATCACCTGATTTAATCCGACGAGCGGAAACAGGATCATTTTTTGACAGTAGCTCTCTGAAATTCTCGTTACCCAAATCCTCTAACTTTTCTCTCGCCTCTAATTTTATAGATGGAGGTACTTCGGGGATGGCTGATAATTCGTTTAGCAAAAACTTTATATAAAGACCTGTTCCACCACATATGATAGGGAGACGTCCAGAGCGCTCGCATTCCTTAATTGTTTCGAGTGCCATTTTTCTCCAAATGCCAAGGGTACAAGGCTTAAAAATCGACATTATCCCATAAAGACGATGAGGTGCTTGTCGGTAATCATCAAAGGTTGGTCTACCTGAAAGAATTTTTATTTCACGGTATATCTGTACTGAATCAGCATTTATAATCACACCTTTAAATTTTTCAGCCAGATTCAACGCCAGGCTCGACTTGCCAGCACCTGTCGGGCCACAAATTATTACTGCTTTCATGTATGAATTACTCGTCAAGGAATATAGACATTTATCATCACATTGGGGCATAAATTAACTATGACACTCGTCCTCACACTTACTTCAGATCGCTTAATATACAAATTACATCCTGAATTAGTTCATCAGGTGGAGCAATTGTTATTTTCAAAAGGCGCAAACAATTGCTCCAATTGTTGGTTGGCTCAAGGAATGGCAGCGGAAATAAATTTTGATGGTATTCCTAAAGACGTAGCACTTGAATCAGTGGGATTATTTTTAGAACGAGTGCCCGTGGATAAAAACATCCAAAAGAATGTAAATCGACGCAAAAAGATGCTCTTAGCTGATATGGATTCTACAATTTTACAAATAGAGACACTTGATGAAATTGGCCATGCCATTGGTAAAGAGCGCGAAATAGCTATGATCACGGAGAAGGCCATGAATGGAGACATAGACTTTGAAACTGCTTTAAGGAAGAGGGTTAAATTATTAGCAGGCCTTAATATAAATCAATTGATCGAATTTGTACTTGAAAAACTTTTGATAACTAAAGGCGCCAGTACATTAGTGACAACAATGAAAGCCAATGGAGCGGCCACAGCCTTGGTATCAGGTGGTTTTACAGTAATCACAGAAATCGTAAGGGAAAAACTTAATTTTGATCTTTGCTATGGAAACACTTTGGTTGTCGATTCGTCCATTGTTACAGGTAATTTAAAACCGCCCGTAATCGATGGAAATACAAAAGCC
Source organism: Rhodospirillaceae bacterium (assembly GCA_002690995.1). GTDB lineage: Bacteria > Pseudomonadota > Alphaproteobacteria > Thalassobaculales > Thalassobaculaceae. Next base: position 36,317 of record NZGS01000088.1, on the reverse strand, counting down.
GCGATACTTGATCAAAGATGCAAAAGATTAGAAATATCGAGGAACGATACTCTAGCCGTTGGAGACGGTGCAAATGATATACCCATGCTCGCAGAGGCCGGTTTAGGAGTAGGGTTCAGGCCTAAACCAGTAGTAAAAAAACACGTTTCCAATATAATTGAACATTGCGACCTCAGAGGGGTTTTGTTCCTACAAGGGTTCGCAGAAAACGAGTTTATCACATAATACCATAGTTCATCGAGACTACCCTGCCATCATAAGACAAACTATTCAGCGACGCGCAATCCAAGAAATCTTATAGAACCCTGCCGATTAATTGTGAAAAGAACCGACTTTTTATTTTTTGACTCGATAATTTTCGTTATTAGCATTTTGACAGCCACAGCTGTTCGTACCTTTGTTTGATCAACTTCAACTAGTACATCGCCTAAGCGAACACCCTTCTCTGCAGCTAAACCATTTGAATCTAATTTTGTAACAACCACACCCTTAACGTTTGCATCAATCGAAAATTTCTTCCTTAACTTCGAGTTCATATCTTCCAACGACAAACCCAATCGATCTAACTTAACTGACTTGGGCTTTTTCTCGTCTTCATCGTTAGGAGATCCCGATGCCTTTTTCACAGTGTCCTCTTCAAGTTCACCTATTCGGACTATTATTTTCATCTTCTTGCCGCTTCGCCATAATTCAACGGGCACGTCTATACCGATAGGTGTTTCAGCTACAATCCGAGGCAACCTCCTCATCGCTTCAACCTTTTTACCGTTAAAGGTCAAAATGACATCCCCTGGTTTAATACCAGCTTTTTTTGCAGGACCATTTTGCGAAACCTCAGCCACTAAGGCACCAGATGTATCTTTAAGGCCAAAGCTATCTGCAATTTCGTCTGTTACCATTTGGATTCTTACACCAAGCCAACCTCTCCTAGTACGCCCGAAGTCTCTCAATTGGGCTATGACTGGTTTCGCAAGTCGCGAGGCTACCGCGAACCCTATTCCTACGGACCCTCCGCTTTGAGAAAAAATCGCCGTATTGATGCCGATAACTTCCCCTTTCAGGTTAAACAGAGGCCCTCCAGAATTACCCTTGTTAATGGACGCGTCGGTTTGAATGAAATCGTCATATGGTCCTTGATTTATATCTCTACCTCTCGCAGAAACGATCCCTGCCGTAACGGTACCTCCCAAGCCAAAAGGGTTACCTATCGCCACAACCCAGTCCCCAACTCGCAACTTGTCTGAGTCGCCAAAAGCCACAGCTGAGAGTTTTCTTTTACCGGGATCAATACTTAAAACGGCTAAATCTGTTTTGGGATCGCGGCCAAGAATTTTTGCTTTGAATTCAGTTTCATCTTGCAACCTAACCTTGACTTCGTCTGCATCAGCGATGACGTGATTATTAGTTATAATAATACCGGTTGAGTCGATTATGAAACCCGAACCAAGAGAGCGCGCGCGCCGGCGGGGCTTCCCACTGTTTGGCACCTCACCTTTTCGGCCGTTTCGCTCCATAAAATCCTTGAAAAATTCCTCAAAAGGCGAACCTGGTGGAAATTGTGGAAAGTTATGACGCGGGTTACCACCCTGCTCTACAATCTGAGTTGTAGAGATATTAACGACTGACGGCAGTAACTTTGCCGCCAAATCGGCGAAACTTTCGGGCAACGCATTCGCCGTCGAAAGTGGATGAAGCGATAGCAATAGCACCAAAAAAAGCATCTTAACGTCAAGCAAAAAGCCAAGAGGTTTGTCAACTACGTATCCTGTAGGTTTGGCTAATTGGGAAATTTTTTTCATGAAAATGTGTCCTCTTGAAGAAAATTACGCTTCATTTTTAATTGTAGATTATGACAAAAGGTTGTTTTTTTATGACTATAAGATGCAATGGCTGAATAAACTTAAAAGAATTCCTTAATAATCCAAATAAACGCTACGCCAACTGCGGCTGTAAATAAGCCTGTCTGCCTGAGTGCCGTATCTGTAAACTGAGCCAGTCGCTCCACTAAACCCCGCATTTTACTCGGAAACGCCGCGTAAAGAAGTCCTTCGATAACTAAAACAAGCGCCAGAGCGACGAAAAGATCGTGCAACATTTTCCCTTGGCTTGTCTGCTAGTGACCTTTCATATTTATTTTGCGAATTGCTTGCCCGTGATATCGCCAAAATATCTAAAAAAGTCGCTATTTGGTGAAATGACCAGCGTCGTATCCTCTGACCCAATAGACTTTCGATAGGCCTGCATAGACCTGTAAAAAGCAAAGAATTCAGCGTCTTGATTGAAAGCATCTGCATAGATTTTGATAGCTCGGCTATCGCCCTCACCACGCAGTGTCTCAGCTTTTTTATTCGCCTCGGCTAGGATAACGATCTTTTGTTTCCCTGCATCTGCTCTAATACCCTCTGCCATTTCAAAACCGCGCGCCCGAAACTCTTTAGCCTCTCGTTCCCGTTCAGATTTCATTCTGTTTTCAATATTACTTCTCGTCTCGTCCGGATAATCGGCTCTGCGAACCCGAACTTCGACTATCTCCATGCCAAACCTTTTCACGGCATCGTTAACAGCCTTCTGGATATCAACCATGATTGTGGCCCGCTTGCCTGATAAAATATCTAAAAGTGTTTCATTACCCAAGACCCGGCGAAGTGAAGAGTTGATTATAGGTGTTAACTTACCAGAGACCTCACTGACACGACGCGTGGTCTGATAAAATAGAAGTGGATCGGTAATTCTGTATCTCGCATATGAGTCCACATCCAATCTTTTTTGATCCGCCAAAATCATCCGCTCCTTTGGAGGGTCAAGGTCTAATACCCTTTTTTCGTAGTAAACAACCTCTTCAGCGAAAGGCACTTTCACGTAGAGTCCTGGTTCTCTAATAGTTTCCTGCGGCTTACCGAAGAAAAGGACTATAGCCTGCTGCGTCTGCTCAACAATAAACAGGGAGCTGCTTGCGATTATTACCAGTACAGCTATCGCTGCGCCCAAGCCAATCAATAACTTATTCATTAGTTGTTAGCTCCCTGTGACGATGAATTGTTCTGTTGTTTCTTTTTAATTTCCGGAAGAGGCAAGTATGGAACAACGCCTCCGCCAGCCTTACCGACCTCACTGTCAATTATAACTTTATTAACGTTAGAAAAAATGCTTTCCAGCGTTTCGAGATATATACGCGTGGTCGTCACGTCTTTAGATAGTCTATATGCTTGGTATACCGAGTTGAACCTATTGGCATCACCTTGCGCTCTATTAACAACTTCCTGCCTATATGCTTCCGCACCTTGCAACAGCTGCTGCGCCTCACCTCTAGCGCGCGGCACGATATCATTCCTAAAGGCTTCAGCCTCATTTTTCAACCTATCCATATCTTGCCTAGCTCGCGAAACCTCATCAAAAGCGTCGATCACATTTTTTGGCGGTAGGACAGCGAGCAACTGGACTTGCCTTACTTGTATACCTGCTTGATATTCTGACATAAGCTTTTGAAGGGACGATAGGGTCCGAGCTTCGATATCTTCTCTTCGACTTGTCAACGCCTCTTGAATCGGTGTCTGACCAATTATTGCACGCATCACAGATTCCGCGGCCATTTTCACCGTTTCATCGGGGTTTCTAATATTAAAAAGATAGTTTGGAGCATCTGATATTCGCCAGAAAACTACAAAGTCTATATCAACAATATTCTCATCGCCGGTAATCATTTGACTTTCTTCTGGCATGTCCCGCACTGAGGCGCCTCTCCGAGATGACTCCCCGGACGTTCGCAATCCAATTTCTATGCGATTTTCCGCCGTAACATCGGGAGTGTAGACTTTACCAATCGGCGCAGGCCAGTTCCAATGCAGACCTGGGTTGGTTGTAGTTCCCACAAATCTCCCTAAAAGGACTGGAACACCTTCTTGGTTGGGCTGAACTCTGTAAAACCCGTTGGCCGCCCAGATACCCAACAAAACTAAGGCGATGAGTATTCCAGCCTTCCAGCCGCCAAAACCTTTCGGTAGCAACCCCTTTAGTTTTGCTTGGCCACGACGAATAACCTCGTCAATATCGGGAGGCGTTTGCCCACCACCTTGGCCCCCTGTTCCTCGTCCCCACGGAGAACCTGAGCCACCACTGCCACCATTATTGCCCCACGGCCCGCCGCCGCCTTGATTATCCCAGGACATTGCTTTTCTCCCTTTGATGCATTATCTCCGCTATTAGCAGGTTATTGCCCCTTTATGCAAACTAAACTAACAGCTTAACCGGATGCCGTTGAACGACATTGATATGATCGACACTATCACATATTGTCGCTTTCGAGGAGATTTCAAGCATGGTTTCAATTTCTAAAGAAAATATTATAGAAAAACTAGCAACGGTAAAAGACCCTGAGCTAGGAAAAGACCTGGTTAGCCTCAATATGATAAGCGATATAATTATCAAAAATGGTAATGTTGGTTTTTCAATAGAAGTCGACTCGAAAAGAGGGCCGTCCCTTGAACCTCTGCGTAAGGAGGCAGAAAACGCAGTGAGGAAAATACCCGGCGTTCTATCTGTATCCGCAGTTCTTACGGCGCATAGAAGGATACAAAAGAGCGAGAATAATCCAACGACCTCTAAAGACCAACAACGCGTTGCGTCCGCGAATGGAAAATCTCGCGAGCTGGCGCCGGGCGTGAAAAATATTATTGCTGTTGCATCAGGCAAGGGTGGTGTTGGAAAATCAACAACAGCGCTTAATGTGGCTATTTCACTTGGCCTCCAAGGTTTAAAAGTAGGAATCCTCGACGCAGATATTTACGGCCCATCGTTACCGCGAATGATCGACGTCAATGAAAAACCAAAGAGCAAGGATGGAAAAACACTCGAACCAATCCAAAAATACGGTCTTAAATGCATGTCGATAGGCTTTCTTGTTCCGGAGGACACCCCCACTATTTGGCGCGGCCCAATGGTGATGAGTGCATTAGAACAAATGCTGAAGGACGTTGTTTGGGGTAATTTAGACGCCCTAATAGTAGATATGCCGCCAGGGACTGGTGACGCTCAACTTACAATGTCACAACGCGTTCCCCTAGCTGGGGCTGTTATCGTATCTACACCTCAGGATATAGCTCTTCTGGATGCGCGGAAGGGCTTAAATATGTTTAAGAAAGTAAATGTGCCAGTTTTAGGCATCGTTGAGAATATGAGTACTTTTATTTGCCCTAAGTGTGGTGAGCCTACTGACATTTTTGGAACTGGTGGCGCCGAGCAAGAAGCGTTGCGTCTCGGAGTGGACTTCTTAGGTGGAATACCGCTACACAAAGATATCCGAACCACGTCCGACGACGGCACCCCGATTGTGTTGGATTCTCCCGACAGCATTCACAGTAAATCTTATAGAGATATCGCTTCTGCGATATGGGAAAATATACACAAACAACGAAAAGCACCTCCGGTCATTAAAGGCCTTTAAAAAGTCATTTCCCGATACGTTTTAACAAGTCTTTAAATCCGATCCAGTTGCACATAACTGTAAGCAAAAGAGTTATTTTCTGCAGCAAAATCTGATCTAGCAACCTCACGCCATTCATCCCTTTTATATTTAGGAAAAAATGTGTCACCATCTGGATGCAAATTAACTTCGGTTTTGTAAATTTTTTTTGCAATTGGGATAGCAGATTCATAGATGCGCGCCCCCCCAAAAGCAACTATTTCGTCCACCCCCATATCATTTGCATACTTTTCTGCATATGTTAGAGCGCAACCGAAACTTTTCACAACTTTAACTTCCGAGGGAAACAATATCTTAGCCCTTGTTATAACTATGGTCTTTCTGCCAGGGAGCGGTCGTCCGATAGATTCATAGGTTTTTCGTCCCATGATCAATGGCTTTCCCATGGTAAGCGCCTTTACTCTGGCCAGATCCTGGGGTAGATGCCAGGGGAGCGCCCCCGTCATTCCTATAACTCCGTTGGCAGCAACGGCAACAACCAACACTACTTCAGGCTTTGTGTTTGCGCTGATATTCATTTAAACTGCAACTTTGGCTGCTATATGTGGGGCAGGATTATAGTCCGTAAGAGTAAAATCCTCATATGAAAAATCAAAAATATTCTTAACGTTTGGATTTAATTGCATTCTCGGCAATGATTTGGGCCTTCTGGCTAGTTGTTCCCTCACCTGTGTCAGATGGTTGTTATAGATATGCGCATCACCCATGGTGTGAATAAACTCTCCAGGGGAATAATTTGTTACCTGCGCTAGCATCAAAGTTAAGAGAGCATAAGATGCTATGTTGAAGGGGACACCTAAAAAGATATCCGCGCTTCGCTGGTACAGCTGACACGATAGTTTTCCATCTGCAACATAAAACTGAAAAAGACAATGACATGGCGGCAGTGCCATTTCCTTTAATACCGCCGGGTTCCATGCAGTCACCAAATGCCTTCGTGAGTCTGGGTTATCTTTAAGGCCTGAAACAAGATTTACTATTTGATCGATAGTTTCTCCATCACCATCAGGCCAAGAACGCCATTGTTCGCCATATACAGGGCCCAATTCTCCATTTTCATCAGCCCATTCGTTCCAAATACGAACACCATGTTGATTTAGGTAAGTTATATTTGTGTCACCGTTTAAGAACCAGATTAACTCGTGAATTATGGATTTTAAATGCAGTTTTTTTGTTGTCAGCATTGGAAAACCATCTTCAAGGTTGAACCTCATTTGGTGACCAAAAATAGAGAGTGTTCCAACTCCTGTTCTATCAATTTTTTCTGAGCCTGTGTTCAACACTAGATGCATTAGATCGAGATATTGTTGCATAGAAACGCCACTTTTTTTATCTTTCAAAAATTGTAAGAGTTATCCCTCGACTTCCCTCACGAAGAAAGTACAGTATCAAAAATTTAAAATCCACCTAGTAAACGATTAACTCTCTGGTAAATTCATGCTGGAAGCTCTCTAATGATAGGCGAATTAGAATTTATCCTTAAAACGGCTCAAAGCCTTATTCGGCAGAGAAAATTAGCCCCCGCTGAGACCCTGTTATTAGATAAATATAAGAAATGGGGTAACCATCCCTTAATTAATTTGGCGCTTGGAGAGATTTTTTTTCTTAAAGATAATATTGCTACATCTTTGCAATATCTCAAAATTTCCTACGAAAATGGTAAAAACATACCAAGCGTTGTTGTTTATTACGCGGAAAAACTTCGCTTAAATGATGAGACCACACGGGCTAAGGAGGTACTTCAAATAGCGATATTAAACCGCCCTTGTGACAAAGTGTTACTAGAGAGCTATGCAAATTTTTGCCTAACCGATCAAAACCCTCTAGAAAGTCTAAAGTTTAATTTTAGGCTTCTCTTACTCTTTCCCAATTATTCAACTGGTCATACAAACACAGCAGAAGCATACGCTGCGTTGGATAATTATGAAAAATCCTTAGAGCACCAGAATATTGCTATAAAATACGATACTGGAAGCCAAGCAAAACTAAACCGAGCAATAACGCTTTTGACCCTTGAGCAACATCAAGAAGGTTGGGCAGAATATGAAAACCGCCTTGGCGATGATATCATTTCATCACCTAGACGCCGCCTACGTGTTCCTAGATGGAACCGGCAACCTCTCCAAGATAAGACTATTTTAGTCTGCAGTGAGCAAGGCGTTGGTGACGAACTATATTTCTCGTCCTACCTGCCGAAACTAATTGAAACATCCGGAAAAGTTATTCTCGAGACAGATCAGCGTTTAACACATCTTTTCAAAGAGTCACTTGGAGAGATAAGTGTTTTCCCATACTCTAGAAAAGTAGTATATGGAAAGCCCGTTTTTAATTATGGCTGGCTACCAAAGTCAATTTACCCTGACTTCTATATCGACTTAGCAAGTCTACCACATTTCCTCTCTCGAGAGGGAATGAAACCTCTGAATAAATTTGGCTATTTAAAAATTTCGAAAGACGCGCATGATTACTGGACGAAATATCTTTTCGAAATCTCAGGTGGCAGACCAATTATTGGCTTATGTTGGAGAAGTGGATTAAACACCAAAGACCGTCAACACTGGTATCCTCCCCTTCACCTGTGGGAGCAAGTTTTAACCATGCCTAATGTTTGTTTTTTAAGCTTACAGTATGATGACGACACCGAAGACATAAAATTTTTTAAAGAGCAGTTTGGTGTTTCTATGATTAAGCTTTCTAACATTGATCTGAAAAATGATTTTAAAAAAATTGGAGGAATATGCACGTCATTGACAGGCGTTATAGCGCCATCCACCGCTGTAGCACATCTAGCTGCGGCAGTTGGAAAACGAACTATCATTATCGAAAACACACGAACATGGTTACCAAGAATCAATGATTTAGATGCTTTTCTTCCGTGCATTAAAAGAATATTCCCTCCAAATACCGGTGACTGGGAATGGGTTTTCAATGGTGTGCGAAAGGAGTTAAATAATTGGCTTTCTACTGGATAATTTTTACAGTTAAGCACGGTATCCATGCTTTCAAATAAATTTTAATAGCGTATAATCCTAAAGTTGGTTTTTGCCAACTATAGCAATAAACGAAGCGTGGAATAAGCGTAGCGGACCCGGGGGCAGTACCCGGCGCCTCCACCACTCCGATCAATCTGTCTTCGGGGGCGAACCAGGATCGACGCGCGTAATAAAGACGTTTTTTTTGCTCGGTATGGTACCGCCGTTATCGGGCTTTTATAATAGTTGCAAATGACAACTATGCGGAGGCACGCCTCGCTGCTTAAGCAGTCGGGCAAGCCCAACTAAACTCCATGTGGTTCGCACCACACGGCGGGGTTCGGGGTGCACCTGGCAACAGAAGCGCCTCACTTTTAAAGAATTGAGAGAGTAAAAGGATTAAAATGGCAGAACAACAGTTTCCATATGACAGGATGGTACAAGAAGCACTGAGGAGCGTTGTTCGACAATCACTCACGCTGGTATGCAAAGATGGTTTTCGTGGCGAGCATCATTTTTACATTACATTCAAAACTCAAGTGCCAAATGTGGTACTACCAGATTTTTTGCACCAGCAATATCCCGAAGAAATGACTATTGTTCTGCAACATCAATTCTGGAATTTACAGGTAAATGAAAAATATTTTGAAGTTGAGTTGAGCTTCAATGATAAACGTGAAAACCTTGTAATTCCCTTTGGAGCAGTAACAGGGTTTGCTGACCCCTCGGTCAAATTCGGCCTCCAATTTGACGAAATCACAAGCAGCGCATCAATACCTAATGAGGAAATTAATGTGAATAAAACAGCGACGCAGACTAATAACCTCGACAAAAAAAGTGAAAAGTCTGGGGAAGTAGTCTCACTCGATCAATTTAGAAAAAAAACTGACCGTAACAATTAATAACAAGATTGCTGGAAAAATGCTTTATTCAGAAATGTTTCCCCTTGGAAAAGACAACACCGACTATAAAAAAATAAATGGAGACTTCGTTAGTTCCAGCTCAATTAATGGGAGAGACACGTTAATTGTCTCTTCAGATGCGCTAACAGTTCTTGCAGAACACGCCTTCAGAGACATTTCGCACCTATTGCGGCCCAGCCATTTAGCACAATTAAGAGCGATTCTTGATGACAAAAGTGCTTCAAAAAATGATCACTTTGTGGCGATGGAATTGCTGAAAAATGCCAACATAGCCGCTGCAGGCATTCTCCCTATGTGTCAAGATACCGGAACCGCAATCATAATGGGTAAAAAAGGGCAAAACATATTTACAGGCGTTAATGATGAAGAAGCATTGTCGCAAGGGGTCTATAATACCTACATAAATCATAATCTGCGCTATAGCCAATTAGCTCCATTAGACATGTTCACAGAGAGAAATACTGGCAGTAATTTACCTGCTCAAATAGAGATTTATGCGACTTCTGGAGATGAATATAAGTTTGCATTCGTTCAGAAAGGTGGCGGGTCGGCCAACAAAACTTTCCTTTATCAGGAGACAAAAGCCGTATTAAATCCTAATACACTTGAACGTTTTTTGGATGAGAAAATAAGAACCTTAGGCACTGCAGCATGCCCACCTTATCATTTGGCAATTGTTATCGGTGGTACCTCGGCCGAGTTTAATCTCAAAACTGTAAAATTAGCATCGACTAAGTATTTAGACGGGTTACCCACAACAGGTAGCGAAAGTGGTCATGCCTTTCGAGATTTAGAATGGGAAGAAAAAATACTTGAGATGACTCAAAAAATGGGAATAGGTGCTCAGTTTGGCGGCAAATATTACTGTCATGACGTTCGCGTTATCCGCTTACCTCGACATGGCGCCTCATGCCCTATTGGACTTGGCGTTTCTTGTTCGGCCGACCGTCAAGCTTTTGCAAAGATCAATAAAAACGGCATGTTTTTGGAGCGGCTAGAGACCGATCCCGGAAAGTATATCCCTGATACTTTAGAAACTGATGTTTCAGAGGAAGTTGTAAAGGTTGATTTAAATCAACCAATGGATCAGATACGAAAACAGCTAAGCCAATATCCCATTAAAACCCGGGTAGCTCTGAGCGGTCCTATGATTGTTGCTCGGGATATCGCTCACGCTAAATTGAAAGAACGTTTAGATTCAGGGCATAGTCTACCTGATTATTTGAAAAATCATCCAATTTATTATGCTGGACCTGCAAAGACACCGGAAGGTTTGGCCTCGGGATCGTTTGGTCCTACAACAGCAGGTAGAATGGATTCATACGTCGACCCTTTCATGGCAGCTGGAGCTAGCTTTGTCACCCTAGCTAAAGGCAATAGATCGCCAGTAGTGCGAGAAGCCTGTAAAAAACACGGCGGGTTTTATTTAGGTTCAATAGGAGGAGCCGCGGCTATCCTGGCCTTGAATAGTATTAAAAAGGTTGAGGTTGAAGAATACCCCGAACTTGGCATGGAAGCTGTATGGCGTATTGAAGTAGAAAACTTTCCAGCATTTATTGTAGTTGATGACAAAGGAAATGACTTTTTTAGCTCTATTTAATGCAAAATTTTTCTTCAAATAAGCAATGAAAGAACTCTAATAAATTATTAGTACGAGCCCCAACAGACGCTTTTAACTCAAACATTATAGAGTGTGCGCGCAAGAAAACTTGCCGGCAAGATAAAGCATATAAATTTGATAGCCATAGAAGAACTTATTGCAAACTTGGAGTAAAAAATGTCGGAAAGTATAAATCTCGAGGGAACAATAGCTAAAGTTCCCGATTACCCAAAACCGGGGGTCCTGTTCTATGATATTTCGACACTCCTACTGAATACAAAAGCAATGACAACGACCGTGAAGAAACTAGCGGACGAAATAAGTCAGTATGAACCTGATATTATAGCAGGGATAGAATCGAGAGGTTTTTTAATGGCAGGTCCGGTGGCAATCGAATTAGCGGTTGGAGTTCAGATGATAAGGAAAAAAGGTAAGCTACCTGGAACAACTCTCTCTCACACCTACGACCTAGAATACGGCCATGACACGCTAGAAATTCAGAAAAGTTCCGCTTTAAGTGGCAAACGCGTTGCAATTGTTGATGATATTTTTGCAACAGGAGGCACACTGAGCGCTGCAACAACTCTGATTCGGAAGCAGGGCTCTATTGTTGTTTGCTCTGCATGTATTCTGGAACTAGCTTTCCTGAACGGAAAAGACAAGCTTGACGCGCCTTTCATTTCACTGGTTCAAGTTACTGAATAAAATTGATATTTTTTTGTAAAAAGCTTTAAGCTAACGAATTGCCTCTAAAATGGAAACGTAATTAGCCACGACCACGCCTCCCATATTAAAGATACCCCCAAGATTGGCATTCTTAACCTGCATCTCACCTGCTTCGCCCCTCACCTGCATAGCGGTGAGAACGTGCATGGAAACACCTGTAGCACCAATAGGATGTCCTTTAGCTTTAAGTCCACCTGACGGATTAACTGGCAACCTTCCATCCTTTTGCGTCAATCCTTCGGATACAACGCGCGCACCTTTTCCTGGCTCAGCGAGCCCCATTGCCTCATACTCAAGAAGTTCTGCTGTGGTAAAGCAATCATGGGTTTCAACAAACGATAAGTCATTGAGGGTAATACTTGCCATTTTCAGCGCGTCATTCCACGCCTTAGCGCACCCATCGAATCTTAAAATATCGCGCTTGGACATGGGTAGAAAGTCGTTAATGTGCGCACGTGATCGTATTGCTACGGCTTTGCGACACCCCAATGCTGTTGCAGTATCGGCCAAAACGATAGCTGCTGCCCCATCAGAAACAAGAGAACAATCCGTTCGCTTCAAAGGTGACGCTACAATCGGATTTTTTTCAGACACCGTATTACAGAAGTCAAAACCCAGATCTTTACGAATTTGTGCATACGGGTTGGAAACCCCATTCTTATGGTTCTTTGCAGCTATCCCAGCAAGAGCCTCACTTTTATCGCCGTACTTTTGGAAATATGCCTGTGTTATTTTTCCAAACACCCCAGCAAAGCCATCTTCTATATCAGATTCTTCCTTTAGATAGCTCGCAGAAAGTAACGCATCGCCAACCTGCGCGCCCTGAAGATCTGTCATTTTTTCTACACCGATTACCAAAACCACTTTGCCGCGTCGAGCTTCAATATAATCTAAGCCCTGATGCACAGCGGCGCTCCCTGTCGCACAAGCATTTTCAACCCTTGTAGCCGGCTTGAAACGCAACGCATCCGAGGATTGAAAAACGAGGCTTGACGTAAAACCTTGTGGGGAAAACGCACCGCCAAAATGTCCCAAATAGATGGCGTCTATATCTGCTGGGCCAAAACCTGAGTCGTTAATTGCTTCAGAGGCAACGGAACATATCATACTCTCAACGTCATCGTGATCTCTTCTACCAAAGGCAAGATGGGACCACCCTACTATACATGCTGTCATTGACGCTCTCCTCATTTCTCAAAAAGGCTTAATTGGAAAAATTTATAAGGGAATTAATGTTTTGAAAACTAAATCTAGCTTTTGAGGGACTTTATCACATCGTTAGTAGACGCTTCTATGAGACTTCCCTGAACACTTTTATCCATTTTCTCAGCAATCAATTTTGTCGCAACTCCGATTGCCAACTCAACAGCCTGATCTCTAACATCTTGTACAGCGCTTGCTTCAGCTTGTGCGATCCTCTGGACAGCTTGTTCTTCACGCCGTTTTATTGTCGCCGCCATTACCTCTTCTGCTTGTTCTTTGAGCCTTTCAGCCTCGGCTTCAGCCTGAGCGATTATTTGCTCGGCTTCTGCTAGTGCATCGCGTTGCTGTCGCTGATAACTAGCTAGCGCTGCTTGTGCCTCTTCCCTGAGATTCTGAGTTTCATCAAGCTGGCTGCGGATGCGCTCAGCACGTTTATCGAGCCCTTCTGTAATTTTTCTCGTACCTTTCCAAAGAACAAGAATTACAAATATGACAAAAGCAATAGCGACAGAAATTTCAGGCGTAATCGTCATTGTGGGCGCTCCTCCAAAGTTGCAGCAATCGCGGCGTCAATATCCGCCGCTGTGACATCCACGCCGATCAACTTCTGAACCGCATTCGCCACAACTACTTGCGCAACCGACCGTTCCAAAGAGCTTATTGGATCACCTGACGTTCCCTCAGCCCCTGTCTTTGAGGCGGCAATGCGCTTTTCCGCCTCTTCTAACATTACAGTAACCTTTACTTGCGCCGCCGACTCGACTTCTGCACTCTGCTTCGCAATTTCCTCCTGGGCATGGCGGGTCGCGTCCTGTGCCTTTTCTCTGGCAGCTGAAAGAGCTTTTTCGTACTCAATACGAACTTGGTAAGCTTCCTTTTTTAGTGTTTCAGCTTTATCAAGATCATCTTCTATACGCTCCTGGCGCTCTTCCAAAACCTCCGCGATGCGAGGCATTGCTAGTTTTGCCAATAAAAAATAGAGTACAACAAAGCTTATAACTAGCCAAAAAACTTGTGACGAGTAAGTCGCTAAGTCCAATTGGGGTAACTTTGGTCCAGAAGAGGAGCTCGCAGCAGTAGCTCCGTGCCCCAACAGAACGAGTGCTAGAAATGCTGTGGCAGCAACGCTTGATACACGTCTTATGTTCATAAAAAACACCCTGGTCGACAACTTAAAGCAGTTTAAAGTTAACTATTATCTGTTTTTGATCTTCAGTTCCCAATCCTTAGGAACCGAAGAGACCTAGACTGCAAAAAGCAATAGAAAAGATATCAATAGTGCGAACAAAGCAATAGCTTCAGTTAGGGCAAACCCTAAAATGCCAATTCCAAAAACCTCCCCGCGAGCTGCAGGGTTTCTGGCTATAGAGGAGACCAAAGACGAAAAGATATTCCCAATACCAATTCCAACCCCGGCCAGTGCTATCACGGCTAAACCTGCTCCGATAAATTTTGCTGCTTCTGCTTCCATAATTTTATTCCTTCTTTTTGTTAGTAATTAATAAATTTGATTGCGTAATCCCTAATGCAAATGAATGGCATCATTTAAATACAAACACGTTAGTACCGTAAAAACATACGCCTGCAACACAGCAACCATGATCTCAAAACCGGTTAACGCTACCAAGAGTAAGATTGGAGCGATGCCTAAAATACCAAGTGCAGCCGTGAAACCCGCAAAAACCTTCATCATAGTGTGCCCCGCCATCATATTTGCAAAAAGCCTGACTGATAGACTCACTGGCCTAACAAAATAGGAAATTACTTCAATTGGGATGAGGAGGGGAGCCAGCACAATTGGCATCCCTGGTGGCACAAATAAGGTGAAAAAGTGAAAGCCGTGCAAAACAATTCCGATAACAGTTACCCCCAGAAAAATAGTAATGGCTATCGCGAATGTTACGACAATTTGACTGGTAAACGTGTAGGAATATGGGATCATTCCAAGCAGGTTACCCATCAAAATGAACATAAATAAAGTGAATATAAACGGAAAGTATTTGCGCCCCTCCGCACCTACATTTTCTCTAATCATATTCGCTATGAACTCGTAAGACAGTTCGGCCAACGATTGCCAACGACCCGGGACAAGCCTTCCACCCCTCATGCTCAGCGTAAGAAAAAGTGTCACGGCAACGACTGTTATAGTCATCCAAAGTGACGAGGTTGTATAAGCGAGATCAACACCGCCCACCTCAAATGGTACAAGCGTCTTTAGCTTAAATTGATCAACCGGTGATGCCACAAACTACTCCTTCTTCACTCCAAAAACTTTAGCTTAATTACTTATCGTTTATGCTCTTTTTATATCCAACTGCCATTCCTAGTCCATTTATTGCACGGTATACGTTTAGCATCCCAGCGGCTGCACCTACAATAAAGCAGACAATCAAAAGCCATGGGCCACTACCAAGCCATAAATCTAATCCGTACCCTACTCCAGCACCTACTGCAACTCCTGCAACTAACTCGACGCCAGCTCGCATAGCTAAGCCGACTAGACTCTGTGGCAACTCGGGCTTTGTTGAAGATTTCACTCCGTTGCCAATCTCTTTTCTAGCAGAACTGATTTTAGCATCTAATTCGTCTAACTGTGCGGCGTCTGGGTGATATTTATCAGCCTTCATCTTTTCTTTTTCTTAACTATTTAAACAATTCCAAGCCAAATGATGTTACCGAAAAACACGTGCGCACATTACGTAAATAGTTTGTCAACTGTCAAGACAGAAAGCGACAGGATTTTCCATCAAAAAAGCTAAGTGAGATTATACTGGTATGCTGCCGAAATATAATTTTAAAAAGTTTTTTAAGCCGTCTCCCTCAATTTTTCTGCACCCTCTAAATTCACGGAAACGAGTTGACTTACGCCCTGCTCTGCCATCGTTACTCCAAATAATCTATCCATCCTTGCCATGGTAAGTCGATGATGAGTTATAATCAAAAAGCGTGTATTCGTGATATTTGATAATTCTCGCAGGGTTGAACAGAAACGATCGACATTACTATCGTCTAGAGGTGCGTCTACCTCATCTAGAACACAAATCGGTGCTGGATTTGTCAAGAACGCTGAGAATATTAAAGCAAGGGCTGTCAAAGCCTGCTCGCCCCCGGAGAGTAGTGACATTGTTTGTAGTTTTTTACCAGGAGGGCTCGCCATGATTTCTATACCGGCGTCTAACGGATCTTCGGCTTCTATAAGTTTTAAATGAGCACTACCCCCCCCAAACAAACGGGTAAAGAGTTTCTTAAAATGATTATTCACATCGTCAAATGCTTGCAGCAGCCGTGATCTTCCCTCTTTGTTCAAGGAAGAGATCGCGCGCCTCAAGCGATCGATGGCGCCATTGAGGTCATCTCGTTCTGTTTCCATATCAGTTATTTTTTGCTCTAGCTCTTCGACTTCTATTTCTGCGCGCAAATTAACAGGACCAATGCGTTCTCTCTCTCTGGCAAGCCGTTCTATACGAGCCTCAGTTTCATCTATTTCAATACTCGCATCATTTATATCTAATCCCGCTTTATCTAAAATTTCTTCAGGAAGACATTGCAACTTTTCCTTTATTCGCTCAGCAAGTTCGGACTGATAGAGGGCCACCTGCTCAACGACAGCTTCGGACCGTACTCTCTCTTCTCTTTCCAGACCTAATTTTTTATCCGCATCGCGCGATTGTTTTTCCACCTCCGCTAATTCTGTTTCAGCAACAGCAAGTTTATCAGCAGCATTTTTTCGCGCTTCCTCAGCAGCAATTTTAGTTTCTGATAGCCTTTTCATCTGAGATTGCGCTTCATCCGGCCTATTTCTTAGTCGCTCTAATTCATTTATCTCAGCGTTCTGGCGAATATTGAGATCACTCATTCTGACCTCTGCCTGACTAATTCGATCCATCCACGCTTCAAGTTCTTCCTTAATTGCAGAGAGACGTGTTTGGCGATCAGTTGTCTGAGTTACAATATTTTGGAGGCGACCTCTAGCCTCAACCAGTTTTTCCCGGCTTTCAAACAAATGTTGCCGGAGACTATCGCTCTCAGCCTCTAGAACATCATTAGTCTCGCGGTTACTCAAATCTTCAAGTGACTCTGCTATCAGTTTTTCTGTCTCTTTTAGATCCGCTACCAGCTGACTCTTTATTTCGATCAAACGCTCCTTTTTGTTACTAAACTCTAGTTCTAATTGTTGACTGTCAATAAAGTCTTTACGGGCTCTGTCCAAGTTTTCAAAAGCCTCTTTGTAGTTTGTTCTCGCTGTATGGCTTTCAATATCCAATTCTTGTAACTTTTTATCGTTATCCTCACAGCTAGTATCTATTTCTTGTTTTTTGCGTTTGAGACCACTTACTCCAGCTGAAACTTCTCGGAGACGAGCCGCCTGAGTTAGTCGTACACTCGATTGATTGTTAATTTCTCCCCGAACTACGAAACCATCCCAACGCCAAAGTCCGCCATTCATCGTGGTTAACATCTGGCCATGTGCAAGGGATCCACGCATTTTTTCTGCAATCTCCTCGCTTTCCACGACACCAACTTGCGTTAATATGGCGTTTAATTCTGAAGGTGCTTTAACATGATTGGCCAAGGAAATTGCCCCTGGTGGCAGCTCCGGACCAAGTTTCTCACCAACCAAACGAGACCAGTACCGTTTAAACACAGTTGTTTTTTCTCGTTGCAGCGGTGCAGTTAAATCGTCACCAAGAGCTGAAGCAAGTGCCTTTTCGTAACCTTTCTCGACATGAATTTGATCCAAAACAGGTATTTGCTCATCGTGTTCTATATCCGCCAACAGCACTTTTAAAGAGTCTGCCTCAGTTTCTAGGGCAATAAGTCGAGAATTTAACTCTCTTCTTTCTACGTGTTTTTCCTCTACCTTTACCGCTTGATCCGCACGCGCCTGGCCTAGCCCTTCTAACTTTCTTGTAGCTTCCTTCGCTTTTTCCTCCGCATCTTCGACATTTATCCTTAGATCGTTAATCGCCTCATCTGCAGCGTCTCTTTTTTCAAATTCGAAGAGCTTCTCTTCTATTTCGTTTATTTCAGTTTTTATTCTATTTTTTCGCTCAGTGGTTCGACTTATTTGCCCTTCTAGTGAGACAATGTTTGCCTGGTTTGCAGCTAATTTTTCCATCACCATCGAAAACTGGCTTTCTAAGCTTTGGGTTTGCAAATTAAGAACGTTTACTTCTTCTGTGATAACCTTCTCTCTCACGGCCACATTCTCAATACTTTCGCTAAGTTCAAGTTGTTCCTTACTCAGCGTGTCAACCGTGAGTTTAGCTTCACTGGCTAAGGTTTGTTCTCTTTTGATATCTTGCGCGATTTGATCCAGCCGCTGCGCCGTAGCACTCTTTGCTCCCTCTAGCCTTTCCAACTCGTTATGCAATTCCTGTAATTCAATATTTAGGCGTTGAAGGGCTGCAGCTGTTTCTACTTCACCCTGTCGTAGAATTGGAAGTTTTTCTGCTGCTTCAACCCGTTGCCGTGAAAAAGAAGCAGAAACATGTGTAGCCTCTTGAACTTTTTTTTCGGCTTCGGCCATAGTCCCTAAAGCATGGGTCTTTTTTTCCACACCGTCTAACCACTTTTTATGAAAAAGCACTGACTCTGACTTCCTTATTTGATCATTAATCGTTCGATATCGCTTTGCTTGCTTTGCTTGTTTTAGGAGGCCTCGCAGTTGATCTTTTATAGAACCAAGAATGTCTTCCAAACGCTCCAAATTCGTCTCTGCTGCCTTAAGCCGTAGTTCTGCTTCATGTCTTCTTGTGTGCAACCCTCGAATATTTGCAGCCTCTTCGAGTAGTATACGTCGATCAGAGGGTTTAGCATTTATTAATGAACCTACTCTGCCTTGATTTACAATGCCCGCCGATCTAGCACCAGTTCCAGCATCTGCAAAAAGCAATTGGACATCTCTGCTCCTTACATCTCTACCATTTACCCGATAGTTAGAGCCTTTTGTACGTTCTATCCGTCTCGCAACGCTTAATTGTTCAGAATCATTTAATCCTGCAGGCGCTTTCCAATCCGAATTATCGACAGATAAAATAACCTCTGCAACATTTCTAGCCGGACGGCTGTTAGCTCCATTAAAGATAACATCGTCCATTTCACCACCACGCATTTGTTTTGCCGATGTTTCCCCCATAACCCAACGCAGTGCTTCAACTAGATTCGATTTACCACAACCATTTGGACCAACAACCCCCGTCAAACCACTTGAAATATCTAATTCTGTTGGATCAACAAAGGATTTAAATCCCGTAAGTTTGAGGTGATCAAATTTCAATTTATTTATCCTAAAATCCAGGCATAAAGCCTCTTGTTGTAGAAACTTTATTTCAATTCTTGTTGAATAGCTTTATCTAACATTTCAAATTCAAACGCTTTAATCCGCTTCCCGCCTATTAAAAAAGATGGGGTCGTATCAATTCCATATTTTTGATTGCCTTCCATCCTTGCTTTAATTATGCCATCTAGCAGTTGCGTGTCATCCATGCATTTGCGCGCTTTTTCTTCATTTAATCCTGCAAGTTGACCAAGTTTTAACAGTGCCGCGCCAACATCTTCCGATCCAGCCCATATTGACTGCTGTTTCATCAAGACACTTACCATCGGTTCGTAGAACTTTGACGGAACACAGCGAGCCAGCGCCGACGCACGTAGCGCCCATTGATCGAGTGGAAAATCTCGAAACTCGAATTTAACTAACCCAGTATCTACATACTTCTCTTTCAACTTTGGATACACGTCTGTGTGAAAACGTCCACATGCGGGGCACGTGAAAGAGAAATATTCAACTACGGTGAGTTTTGCTTTATCCGATCCAATAGTTCGCTCTGCGAGCGCTTCTTTCAGGAAAGGGGTTAAATTTTGATCTGACGCATGACTCGTTTTTAGTAGTGGCATCGCTACTAGAAGTGGTAACGCGAGATATACAAAAAACTTAATTAAACGCACGAAAGACTCCATAAAAAAGATGCCGTTAGGATAGGATGCAAGATCGTTGCTCGCAACCTGCTACGATATTTAAAAATAAAATTATGTTCACAATGTGATATTAGGTAACGAAACATATTCCGCTGCGATTTTAATCTATATTAATTTCTTTGATAAAATGGCTCTCCCTAGGGTTTCTAGCGCGTTTTTTAATTCTTGTGACTTGGTTCCCTCAACACTCTCGACAACCCATTTTTCTTCTTCGAATGTCAAAGAGCGAACATTTTTTTTGATCCGTTTTTTAGGTTCTATACCGTGCACCTGTCGAATCGAGATATTTTTTACAGCAGCGTAACCAAAAATTAAGTTAGTCCTCTCTAAAATTAGAGGCTGCAAATGCTGCACTTCAAGACTTCTAGCGCCCAAGACATCAAGGAACATAGTTGCACCGAGTGTCTTGTTGCGGGGGAACGAAAGACGTGTAGGATAGCACCACTCCGAGAGCTCCTTGCCAACAATCGATGTCCATCTATACACCACTGCTGATTCAATGAAACCCCGTTTCTTGAGCACTTTATCCGCAACTTTATTAAGCGATAAGTTGACATTTTTCAGGCCACCACTTGTCGTGCTCCTCTTGCCATATTGTTTGAGATTTTGATGCATAAAGGTATTCCAGCGGGCCCCTTACCTGTTTAACTGGAGAGGAGAATACAGTAATTTACTTCATATGGAAAACATTACACCACGCAGATCATCTATCAATATAACGGAACAACTTCTTCTATGGTACGATGCACATCAGAGAATACTCCCATGGCGCGCTGTGGGCCGAGAAACTCCTGATCCTTATAGGGTTTGGTTGAGCGAAATTATGCTTCAACAAACCCAAGTCGTGACAGTAGTACCTTACTTTAATCGCTTTATTGATTTGTGGCCTACAATCGAAAGCCTTGCGGCTGCTGACGTTAACAATGTCCTTCGTGAATGGGCCGGATTGGGATACTACGCGCGCGCTAGGAACCTGCACCGCTGCGCGCAAATTATCACGCGTGATCATGCAGGAGAATTTCCGAAGGAAGAAGCCGAATTATTAAAATTACCTGGCATCGGTCCGTACACGGCTGCAGCTGTGGCAGCCATAGCATTTGGGAAAGACGCAACGCCTGTTGATGGAAACGTTGAGAGAGTCATTGCACGCGTATATCGGATTAAGACCCCTATCAAAGAAAATAAATTGATCATTAAATCATTAGCCTCAAAAACTACCCCAAAAGCTAGAACCGGTGATTACGCTCAAGCAGTGATGGACTTAGGCGCCACGGTTTGTACTCCGCGACGACCGCTCTGCTTTACTTGTCCTTTGACAGAATTTTGCGGGGCTTTTCTGCACGAGGAAACACATGCCATCCCGATTAGCAAAAAACAAAAAAAAGCACCCAAAAGAGAAGGAACAGCCTATGTGATTATAAACACTGCTAATGAAATCCTACTTTATCGGCGAACTGATAGAGGCCTGTTAGGTGGCATGCTTGAAGTTCCTTCCGTAGGCTGGGAACAAGATGAACGACATAGTGAGTTAATTAGGAAATTAACAATGTGTATACCACATTCCAAAGCCATAACGGGAACAGTTGAGCATGTTTTTACTCATTTTAAATTGGTTTTAAGGGTTGTAGTTATGCGCGTCGAGAAAAATGATTGGCATGCTGGTCTGCATTGGTATTCCTTAGATAAAATAGAAAGTGTGGGCTTACCTAAACTCATGCTTAAAGTGGTAAAACATTTTCGTTCAAGTGCAGAGAATAGCAACAATCCTATGTGAATTAAAGGTGGTCCAAGTACTGCGTGTACCAATCAAAATCTACAAGGTCTACATATGCTCTGATAAGAGATTCTGTTACTGGTCCAGGGCAAGAAGAGACAACCGGCATGCGACCATTTATACTTTGGACGGGGCAAATACAAAAGCTAGTTGAAGTTATAAAGATTTCGTCCGCATTATAGGCATCAAATAGGTCTAGATTCTTTTCTTCGATCTCTAGCCCTAACCGCTCACATAACTGAATTGTCACCTGCCTACTTACACCGGGCAAAACATATTGCTCCTTAGGCGTTGCAAGTTTATTGTTTTTGATTATAAAAATGTTGCTGCCTTTTCCTTCTGAAAGATTGCCCCGCGCATCTAATAAAAAAGACAGTGCGTCAGGATTTTGAGCTGCAACTTCAAGGTCCCCTATGACAAAATTAATGTAGTTATGGGTCTTTGCACGAGGGCTTACCATTTCAGGTGCGACCCGCCGAACAGATGGTGTAATTAACTGGATACCATCGCGATAAAATTTTGCTCGCGCGGTCAATGGCAAAGGACTGCATTCGACGATTACCGTAGCATCAGGCCAATCGGGCCAAGCTGTTTTGTCGTCATTGGATAGCCCCCTCGTTACCCTCTGTGTAACCCAGTAATCTTCCCTTTCGTCTAACAGCGGTAAGTTGCGATTAACGACCTCCTCCGTAATGGTTTGAAAGTCCTCCATACTATGGCCTGGGTCCAAATCCATATACTTTAGAGTGCGCTCGAATCTCTCCAAATGTTCTTTTAGCCTAAAGATTTTGTGTCCAAATGTCCTTGTAGTATCAAAAACACCATCGCCATATTTGAAGCCTTGGTCCTTAATAGGAATAGTCGCTTCGTCTTCAGGTACAAACTTGCCGTTCAAATAGACGATACGTTGATTGGGAAGAGACATCCGCTATTGCTCCACGAAATTGTTTTGCCAAATAATAAAATCTGTACAGAATAGTACGATATTATTACACAAACCTCGATAAACTCTAGTTAGTTTTTTGTCCTAGCGCGCAGGAGAAAAACAAACGGTATTGCACCAAAGGCTATTACGACTAAGAACACAAAGTCGTTCAGGAACGCAACCATCTGCGCTTCAATCATTACGAGTGTCTCTAAATTTCGTAAATCAGCCATGGATTTTAAATCAAATGGTTGTCCGCTGACTATTGAATTCAATGTCGATCTAAATTCAGTAATTTGTGCTCTCATTTCAATATAATTTGCTTGCGTCGATCGAACCAGTATAGAGACAACAACAGACGTGCCCATGCTAGCTCCTATGGCTCGTATCAGCGAAAAAAGTGACGCGGCTTCAACACGATAGATTGGTTCAAGCGTAGAGAATGTCACGGTCGTTAAAGCAACCCACATCATTCCCATTCCGAATCCATTTACTATCGTAATATAAATAACCTCTTGCATATTTACATCAGCCGTCCATTGGGTCATCCAAACATTACTTACGCCAACGCAAATTAAACCCAAGAGGATGAGATATTTACCGGAAATCATGCTCAACAAAAAACCTGAGCACATCATTGCAAACATTGTCCCAAGACCTCTTGATGAAATTACCCATCCAGCAGATAAGACCGGATAGCCTTGGATATTTTGCAAAAAAAGCGGCAAAATAAATAGGGATGAAAAAACGGCTATACCGAAGGTAAATATTAAAAAGAGACCAATCACATAATTACGGTCCGTTAACATCTTGAGCGTAATATACGGCGCATCCGTAGTTAGGCAATGTACTACAAATATATAGAACGCGGTTGCTGATAGAATTGTATTAATAATAATTTCAGGAGAACTGAACCATCCCAATCGCTCTCCCCTATCTAGCACTAATTGAAGACACGAAACTGCAACAATGAGTGCTATTACACCTAGCCAATCCATTTTTTGACCCAGCGTATGGGCGGCTGGCAGAGTTACCAAAATAGAGAAAAAAGCGACGAGCCCAAATGGAACATTCATATAAAATACATAACGCCAATCGTAGAACTCAGTTAGCATAGCTCCCACCGTTGGTCCAGCTACTGGCCCTAAGATCATTCCCATTGACCATATACTCATTGCAAAACCGTGCTTTTCACGCGGATATGTATCTAACATTATGGCTTGCGAGATAGGCAGCAGTGGTGCCGAAACGAAACCTTGTAACATTCTAAATAATACTAACTCAGTAAGCGTACTAGATGTGCCAGCGAGCAATGAGGTTACAGTAAAACCGACAATCGACGCTAAAAAAACCTGACGTCTTCCAAACTTCTCACTAAAGACGTTAGTCAAAATCGTCCCTATAGCCGTTGCTACAACAAAGGCTGTAATCACCCACCCTACTTGGTCGGGAGCTGCCGACAAATTACCTTGAATATTTGGAAGTGCTACATAAGCAGTGCTCATGTTCAGAGAGTGTAGAAGCGATGCAACCAGAACCGGCACCGTTATTATAATTCGTTCTAGCCTACTAAATGGTCCATGGGCAGGCTTGTTCAACGTAAACAATTTTAGCTCTCAGGATAAAAAAACATGTGACCACTAGGGTCGTATCAAAGCGTAAGAGGTATTTATCATATCGAGTAGACTTCGGCAGCCGTGTCATGAAACAAGGCTGCTTTTTCTTCTTTTGAAGCGTTCTTTGTAATTAATTTAAACATATTCCAAAGAATTTTATAACTAAAGCTTAACTTATCCACAGGAAAATTTGACTCAAACATACACCGGTTTGAACCGAAAGCGTCAATAGTACAATGGTAGAAATGCTCAGTAGCAGCGGCTAGCTCTTGGCTACTGGGGGGCCTTTTTCTTTCATGCCACGCAAAGCCATTTACATCCATGTTTACACCTCCTAGCTTAGCATAGACATTTTCACACTTTGCCAACTCAACAATATCTTTATTCCATTTTTGAAAAATCTCATTCTGTTTTCCCTTGTATGGGCCAATTCCAAGGGGACCGCCGAAATGGTCTAGGATTATTTTTGTGTCTGGAAATGCTCTCGCGAGATCCGTCACTTCTGCGATTTGAGTATGATAACACCAAGCTTCGAAAGTTAACCCCCTGCGGCTCAACTCCCCAAAACCTCGACGAAAGTCATCTTGCAATAATAAATTAGGCGGAGGATTTGTGCGGTGATTGCGAATTTCATTTGACGAATCCCATGCGACCGCGCGCCTAATTCCGCGAAATCTTCCACAACCTGCAGCTAGATGCATATCTAACACCTCGCCAGCTAACGCACCTATCGTCAAATCCACTGTACCTATAATAGCCGCAGCGACCTTAGTAGCACCATAAATGCCAGACTCGCACATTGCAGCAATGCCATTGACAAATTCTGTTTCTCCAACAGCACGAAGGTGTTCATCTCCCCCGACTTTAAACATTGCGCCGCATTCAATAAATACAGTTGCCACGATATTATGGCCGCAATTGATATCTTCCAATATTTCGTCCAAAAGATAACGTGGTTGCACAAGATGATTGGTATTCTTATCCCAAAGGTGGTGATGAGGATCGATGATGGGCAACTCCGGTTCTAAAATAGCTTCATCATGTTGTTGAAGCCATTTGTGATTCCTCGACTGCGCAATCATTCCTCGTCCCTTCTAAATTTACGTAAGTCTGTCGGCTACGCCCATAATACGCCTACCTTAGCGCTTTAAGAGGTAGAAAGTATCCCTAGAAGATATTTGGTTTGACTATAGATCATCGAAGATAATTTTAGCATCTTAAGCATTAATAGAAGAAATTATTTCATTTCTGTTTGATCAATTTAATATTTGTGCTCAATAATCGACCAATTCATGCTCAAGATTTTTCGACATCATATATATAGAGAAGCGGAGTGGTTTTATGTCACGATCATATAATCGGTCTAGTGAATCATTAGGCAATATTCTTCATATGGAACACGTAAATCTTATGATTCCTGATCAAGCGCCCGCAATCCTTTTTTATGTTACTGGACTTGGCTTTACCCGCGATCCTTTCCTAATGACGGGTCTGGACAATATGTGGATCAATGTTGGCCGAAGCCAAATCCATCTGCCAAGGCGTGATCCGTCCCCTCAAATTTTACGAGGGCGTATCGGACTTGTGTCACCGAACTTGAAAGCAACTTTTCAAAGTTTGAAAATGATAAAAGAACCTTTGTCGAAAACAAAATTTTCATTTTCACGTAAGAAGGAGTTTATTGACGTCAGTTGTCCGTGGGGAAATCAAATTCGCGTTCATGCACCAGATGAGACATTTGGAAATGTTGAAATAGGTCTACCCTATGTTGAATTCTTCGTTCCAAAAAACAGCGCAGGAAAAATAGTTAATTTCTATCGAGAGATATTGGGAGCCAAGGCCTCCATTGGGAAACGTCATGGTAAGACTTGCGCCATGGTTACGACAGGAACATCCCAATATGTTTACTTTATTGAAACAAATGAAAAGCAAGCCAAATATGACGGCCACCATATCGCTATTTATATCGCTGACTTCGCAGTGCCTTACCAAAAATTATTGGAACGAGGCTTGGTTTCAAGAGAGTCAGATCAGCACGAGTGGCGATTTATAGATATTGTCGATCTCGACAACAATAAACCTATTTTCAAAATAGAGCATGAAGTGAGGAGCGCTACTCATCCACTTTTTGGTCGTCCCCTCGTCAACAGAAATCCACATCAAAGCAATCGCTCGTACAAAAGAGGCCAAGATAATTTCCAAGGCCAAATATGATTTCTGTGCTCGGCGTTTATCTTTGACCTAAAAATTAGCTTCCTTACCCCGGATCAAATTGGACACCAATTCATTTATGGGAGCAGACATCCCGATCTTTTTTGCTTCAACAGGAACAGCACCATTTATGCCATCAATTTCAGATGGTCTTTTGGCCAAGTGATCGAGCAGCATTGAAGGCCTAGCATCTGGCATATTTGCACCAAATTCTTTCACATAGGTCTCAACATCATCAAATCCTAATGTAATGTTCTTTGCTCTCGCTACAGCATCCGCTTCCTTAGCGCAGTTCAATGCGACGAACCAAGCTTCCGAACTGGCTTGAACCTCCCCTATCGTGGCATTCATAAGCGCACAAGGACCACTATACGTCACATTGCAGATGAATTTCTCCCATATCATTTGATGTATATCAGGATAACCTTTCGCGGTGAAGCCAGCTTTCTCCCAAGTGTTTACAACTGTGGTAAGGCGGTCACTCATCCCGCCATTCATCTCGCCTAGTCGTACTAACTGCATGCCATTATGATGAGCGTGCCCAGGCTGTTTAATGGACGCTCCAAAACCACCGACAACACCAATCATAACCTGACTAGTATCAATCGCCTCTGCTATCCGGTCT
Source organism: Rhodospirillaceae bacterium (assembly GCA_002690995.1). Classification (GTDB taxonomy): domain Bacteria; phylum Pseudomonadota; class Alphaproteobacteria; order Thalassobaculales; family Thalassobaculaceae. Next base: position 9,282 of record NZGS01000088.1, on the reverse strand, counting down.
GCAGCACCTAGCCCGTTCTGAATTGTTAAGATGACACTATTTGGACCTGCAATCGTTTTTGCGGCTTGAGCCGCCGTCGCTACCCCACTTGCTTTGGTAGCCACAATAATTAAGTCACACTCACCTGCGTCAATAGCATCGGCGCTGGCATTTATTTTTACCGTGCGGTCGCCACTTGCACCCTCGACACGGAGCCCATTTTTATTTATCGCATCGATGTGCTCTTGCCATGTATCAATTGCCCAAACCTCGTTACCAGCATCCGCCAGAAGCGCCGCATATACCGAACCCATCGCTCCACAGCCAATAATTGCAATCTTCATTATTTAACCTCACCCGTTAGCTTTTTTGCTTCAATTGAATGGTTCTTAATATATTCTAAATTTTTAAAGTTAATAAAGAAATGCTTTTAAATATAAAACAAAGCTATGTTTCTCTAACAACATCGAAACTAATAGACTTTCTTAGTAATCAAATTCAAGTTGGACGAAAATTAACTCTGGCAGTCAGGAGATGTGATGAAAAAAAATGAGAGGATTGCTGATCTAATCAAAAATCGCTTTGGATTAGCTACCAGTGCCGGTGAAGATATGCAAGGGTCTGACGAATTAGCAAATATACTCAACCACCGCACACATCGTCGCTATCTAGATAAACCTGTACCCGATGAACTTTTGGAGGTTCTACTGGGTGCTGCTTTTTCTGCTCCCGCTAAATCTGATTTACAACAAGCCTCAGTGGTTGTGATACGAGACAAGGATAAGCAAGAAGCCATTGCTAATATGATCCCTGCGATGCCCTGGCTGCGGACATGCCCCGTTCTTATGGTTTTTCTGGGAGACAGCCGACGTATTCGCCGTATTTGCGAGATGCGAAATAAGCCTTTTGCAAATGATCACTTGGACGCATTTTTAAACGCCGCTGTTGATGCTGGCCTTGTCCTAATGAATTTTATACGGGCTGCCGAAGCTGTAGGACTAGGCTGTTGTCCAATAAGCGTTATTAGGAATCATATTGACGAGGTAGCTGAGCTGTTAGAGCTACCCGACTTTGTCTTTCCAGTAGCAGGTATGACCGCGGGGTATCCAAGTGAGGATGGATATTTGAGTTTGCGGCTGCCTCCAGCAGTGAATGTTCATATAAATTCATATAATGATTCTCAGCTTGAGCCTGAGATCGACTCTTACGATAAAAGAAGAGACGCCATATTTTCAATTCCTCAGGAAAAGCAGCGAAAGGTTGAAGAATTTGGTGTCGCAAACTTTTATGGATGGTCTGAGGACAAAGCTCGCCAAGTATCAAGTAAGGAACGCGATCAACTTGCGGCTTATCTTGTTAAGAAAGGCTTTAATTTAGGATAAAATCCAACTTGGTCACTATCAGAAATAAAAAAAAGCCCGCCGTTTTCCAACAGCGAGCCTTTTATCTTTCAGAAGTTTGTTTAGCTAGTTAGCTACACTTGGCAACCAAAGAACAATCTCCGGATAAGCCAAGAATAATCCTATCGTTATCACATCTGCTATGAAAAACGGAAAGATCCCTCTAAACACATCACCCAAGGGTATATCGGGCCGAACTGCCGCCACCACATAGCAATTCAACCCGACCGGGGGCGTTATCAGACAAACCTCGCACATTTTAACAACGATAATGCCAAACCAGATCGGATCATAACCCAGAGCAATAACAGCGGGATAAACGACGGGAAGTGTAAGTAGCAACATCCCAATCGCGTCCATGAACATACCAAGGACGGCATAACCAAGAAGTATCAATATCATTATTACAACAGGCGGGAAGGGTAGCCCTGTAATCCACCCCGCAAATTCTTGAGGTAATCCAGCATAGCCCAAGAATCTAACAAAGATTAGAACGCCCCATATCAAAGCGAAAATCATCACGGTCAGCTTAGCAGTCTCTAGAAGTGCCTCCTTTAAGCTAGCCCACTTCATTCCTTTAAGAAGAGCTACAACTAAAATCACGAAAGCTCCAACTGCACCCGCTTCTGTTGGTGTCGCGGTTCCCGAGTACATGGAATAAAATATAACCGCTACCACTACAAAGATTGGAATGGTACCAGGCAGGCTAGCCATTTTCTCTGACATTGGCGGCGATTCTATTGCACGTCCCAATTCCGGTTTCCACATACACTGCCCAATTATAAGTCCAGCATAAATCAGTGCTGAGACAACACCTGGAATAAATCCTGCTAATATCAGCGTTCCAACCGATTCCTCGACTATGATCGCGTAAATCACAAGGATCGCACTAGGGGGGATCAGCGAAGCTAATGTACCCCCCGCTGCAACAACACCGGCAGCCAGACGCCTGTCGTATCCATTTTCCAACATGTGCGGAATAGCAACCCGGCTAAAGACTGCAGCTGTTGCTGTACTTGCTCCAGAAACCGCTGCAAAGCCCGCGGTAGCAAAAACACTCGCTACGGCAAGACCGCCTGGAACCCATCCAAACCAATTTCTAGCAGCTCTAAATAAGGCATGTGTTAAACCGCCGTGGTAAGCAATAAATCCTATTAGGATGAACATTGGTAAAACACTGAGTGCGTAGTTAATTGACTTTGAGTGAGGCACGGTACCGCTTATTCCAGCACCCGCTTTCCATCCAATTATAGCCACGCACCCAAAAAGGCCAACTAGGGCAGCAACGATGAACACCCTAACTCCGGCAAACACCAGAAGCAGCAACGCCCCTGTCCCAACAAGACCAATTGCAAATTCACTCATGATTTAGCTCCTCGCCCAACAATATCAACTTTTTCCTCTTCGCCAGCCAATCCTGCATCAATCTCATGCTGAGCTTGCTCATCGACGGTCTCTATCATTGGTACTCCAATTGGGTTCGCATCCGGATACCTCACCAATCTTAAAAATCCAAACAATTGAACTAGTAAGCGCAGTTCAAGGCTTATGAAAGCTATAACAACTATCAGTTTACCGGGCCAAATTGGCAGTTCGATATCAATTGAGCTATCACCGATATCCCAAGCCCTGAGGAAGTGTTCCCAGCCGTACCACATCAGTATAGCAATAATTAGCATGGCCACTAAGGTACCTATCACCTCAAGGGTCCATAACAATCTTCCCGAAAAACGTCCTATAAAAAATTCCATTCGGACATGTCCACCCAGTTTTTGGGTATATGCGATGCTGAGGAAACAAAAAATAGCCATCGCAAATTCAACCCAATCGACATAGCCGGGGATTGGAAAATTAAAAAACTTTCGTCCAACAACCTGAACGACCGCTAACAACATCAAAAAAAGTATGAGCATTGCAGACGTAAGATTAAAGGCTGTTTCCATTTTGAAGAGCTTTTCATCAGCCCATGCAAGAAAACGGGTCGCTTCGGATTGTTGTGAATGATCTGTACTTACCATTATTAAAAACCAATCATCAAACACTTAAAAAAAAGGTCGCCAGAGACATCAACCCCGGCGACCTCATTTAACTTAGATTAAAGAGATCAGCCTCCTTTGGCTGTCTTAAGAACGATATCCAACAATTCTTGTGCTGGAATTTTGCCTTTATTTTCTTTAACCCAATCGTTCCACAATGGCTCACCGGCAATTTTTCGAAAATTAGCCATTTCGTCCTCTGGCATTTTCACGGCTGTAAGCTTGGGGTTTTTTGCCCATTTTGCTATGTTAACTTTATCCTTTGCCGCATAAGCTTCTCCTTGAGCCTTGTAGGAGCCGTCTTTAACATCTTCCAATAGTTTCTTGTATTGTTCAGGAAGGGCGTTGTAAGAGTCAATATTGAAGACGATTGGGCAATTGACCGAACCTAATGACATATTTGTAGTATACCAATCGGCGATTTCGTCCAACTTATAAGCTGCAAAAGTGTAGGTATATGGGAAACCGATGGCATCAACTGTTCCCCTCTGCAAAGCTGTGTAGGTTTCGGAAGCCGGCATCGTAGTTGGAATTGCACCAATTGCCTTAGCTGCACGTCCCATACCGCCGAGCGCTCTTAACCGTTTTCCTTTAAAATCCGAAACGCTTTTCGGAACAGGTCCCCGACCTATGTACTCATATTGAGGGAGCATCATCGACATGTATATCTTTGCATTCCACTTAGCGAGCGCTTTAGTAGACGACGGATGATTGTAGATCGCATCATGCACTTTCCGTTGAACGTCTAAAGTTGGAATAGGCAAAAATGGCAAATCCAACACGTTTAGAGGCTGGTTTTTACCTGGATGATAGGCTGCACAAAAAGAAGCCATTTCAAAAGCACCAACTGCGATGCCATCAAGGTTTTCCTTGCTTTTCGATAGCTGTTGTCCATAGTAGAGCTTGATCTGGAAGTTACCACCTGTTTTTTCGCTAACCATTTTAGCTGTATATTCTGGTGCTTCAGTAAAAGCTCTTCTTTTGCCCCAAAGAGACATTCTCCATGTAATCTTAGGACCTTTAACCTCTTGAGCCCCTGCTGGTGTTGGAGCGCTGACTTCTGTTAAGCCTGCGATACCAAACCCTAGTACGCTCAGAGCGATTATGGTTTTACGCATAAAATTTTCCTTCCCTGTGAAAACTTAATATTTGTGATACTGGCAATTTTTTATGGCAGTATCAAGGCCCAGCATAGCGGGGCTTCGACAAAGCATCAACGTCTGATCTTAAGAAACCTTAACGAGAGTTAAAAATTACCATATGATGATACCTCATTCGCAAAAAACTACTAAATATAGAATAAGAACTCGACTTTTGAAAAAAGATCTAAGCGAATCGAGTAAAATAAAGTGCCGTTAAGGTATTACAAGAATAGTTCAAACATCTACTTTGAAACATCAGCAACGTGCAGAAAATTTATAAAAAACTTTTAAACTTAGCAGAACATCAACACGCTAAAAGATATTTGGCCTTGGTTGCCTTTACCGAAAGTTCATTTTTCCCAATTCCGCCAGATGTTATGGTCGTTCCCATGGTACTCGCAAAACCATCAGATTGGTGGCGAATTGCGTTAACCTGCACCCTTTTCTCAGTCGTCGGGGGTGTCGCCGCCTACTTTATCGGATTACTCCTATTCGAGACAGCAGCCATGCCGCTTATCCAATTTTACGGTTACCAAAATAATGTTTCTGAATTCAACGAAATGTATCAATATTGGGGAGGCTGGGCGGTATTCCTAGCCGGCCTTACACCATTCCCGTATAAAATAATCACCATTGCAAGTGGTATGGCACAATTAAACCTTGCCCTGTTTATCGGGCTGTCTGTCCTATCACGAGGATTCCGGTTTTTTGTGGTTTCATTTCTCCTTTATTATTTCGGGGATAAAATTAGAGCCTTGTTAGAGAAATATTTTGGGTTAATAACCATCGTAACGGGCTGTTGCCTGCTCGTGATTTATTTTTGGTTAAAGTCTTTTAGTAACTAAGAAAGCCTGTTTTTTTTTATGCTTAGCAAAAACAACGTCATTTTTACCAAGAGCTGCTTCATCATAATTTTGTTTTCAACTGCTGCGCTCATCGCTGCTTTCGCTTTTGAGTATATTGGTGGCTTAAAACCATGTTCTCTCTGTATTTATCAGAGAATTCCGCATGGTTTGGCAATTACCCTTTGCCTGATGACACTCGTGTTCAAGTTGTCACCTCCTTTCGTAGTGCGGATTTTTATCATTTTGGCCTTAACGTCTTTGGTAGGTGCCGGCATTGCTTTGTTTCATATTGGGGTGGAACAGCAATTTTGGCCTGGCACTCAAGGCTGTGGCAGCAATATTGAGGCAACAACCGTTGAGGCATTTCGATTAAAACTCCTTCAGCAACCAATAGTTCGTTGTGATGAGATAGCTTGGTCTTTATTTGGTGTTTCAATGGCAGGTTATAATCTTATTCTATCGATAGGACTTTCTTTTATCCCAGCATTCGCCATATTTAAGTGGTGGAACATAAGGGTAAAGGTATGAAAAAGAAAAAAGTGGAACAGTCAGAACTCCCGGGCGACTTATCCCAATCAGATCTTGTCGAACGGTTTATTAGGGTTAACCATGCTGGTGAGTTTGGGGCTAAGCGAATTTACGAGGGCCAGCTAGCCGTGCTGAAAAATACTAAAGATGCCGCCGTGATAGAGCATATGAAAGATCAGGAGCTGCATCACCTTGAAACTTTTGAAAAACTTATTGTAGAGAGAAAAGTAAGACCCACTGTGCTACATCCACTGTGGAATGTAGCCGGTTTCGCGTTAGGCGTTGGTACTGCTCTTTTAGGTCCAAAAGCTGCAATGGCTTGCACAGTGGCCGTTGAAGAGGTCATCGACGAACATTACGCAGACCAGGCCGCCCAGTTAACAGAAGATGAGCGCGAGTTGAGAGAAACGATCAATCGTTTCAGAGACGAAGAGCTAGAACATAGAGACACGGCTATTGATCTTGGTGGGGAGACAACGCCTGGTTATCCTGTTTTGAAAAGAACGATCCGCGCAGGCAGTAAATTGGCAATTTGGTTGTCAGAGCGCCTATAAGTAAAGCTTTAATCTCCCTCTTCTAGCTCACTGTCCCAATATAAGAAGTCCCGCCAGCTTTCGTGCAGATGATTTGGTGGAAAGGCACGTCCGTTTTCCTGCAACTCATAATTAGATGGAATTCGGGGTTGATTTCTTGGATGCATTTTCACTGCTTCAGGCAAGTGGTTACCTTTTTTTAAATTACACCTACTGCAAGCCGTTACGACATTTTTCCAACTCGTTTTTCCACCACGCGATCTTGGCACCAAATGATCAAAAGTTAACTCTTGAGTAGGGAACTTATTGCCGCAGTACTGACAAGAAAATCTATCTCTCAAAAACACGTTAAATCGAGTAAAGGCGGGCCGCCGCGACTGCAGCACAAACTCCTTTAAAGCGATGACACTTGGCAATCTCATTTCAAAACTCGGAGAACGTATTTTATGTTCATATTCCGATAATACGTTTACCCGATCTAGAAATACCGCTTTGACAGTATCTTGCCATGACCAAAGAGAGAGCGGGAAGTAGCTGAGGGGTCTATAGTCTGCGTTCAGCACTAGAACTGGAGAGTTTTCAACCTGGTTCACTTCAAAGTCTCTTTCATGCAAAATCTTAAATCTTATGTAAGCCGCGTAAAGAACTTTTCAATTAAACACTACCTCGATTCTAGGTAACCGTGTCTATCAAAAACGAAATTAGTTTTAAATAGTTACAGTCGAGATTACTGCAGAGGGCAAAACGCAAAAAAGTATATCCAGATAATCAAGCAAATTTCCCTAATATGTTTGATAGAAACGACTTTGCTATTTCCAGTCCTCTTTCATCAATTGAGTGGCCTAGTCCAGGGCGCAATTCTGATGTAACAGTTATGCCAACATCTTCCAGCCCTTTAACCGCATGCTGAAGAGCTTCAGCAGGGACCATTTCGTCCGCCGCGCCATGAATCAGGGTTACTGGGGGCGATGTTTTTATCTCTTTTTTGAGGAGATCTCCCGCAAGCAAACGCCCTGAGTACCCAACAATCCCAGCAATTTGTTCTGAGCGACGAGGTCCAACGAATAGAGACATCATAGTACCCTGGCTGAAACCGATCAGCGCTAATCTATCCGGCGTTAATTTAGATTTCTCTAGCTGCTCATTTAAGAAATCATCTAGTATTTGAGCCGCCATTCTGGCCCCACCCAACATCGCATCTGCCGACCTGTCTCCTAAACTAAACCATTGGCGGCCAAATGGCGACATTTCGCATGGGAATGGAGCATGTGGCGAGATGAATTCAACATGTGGTAGCTTGGAGGAAAGAACCGGTGCTAAACCAATAAGGTCATTACCATCAGCACCGTAGCCATGTAACAAGATTGCAAGCGCTTTAGCTGGCTCACCGTTTTTTGGCGGTTGCCTAGGACCTTCCAAGTTAATCATTTTTTTGTCTCCGCTACTAATGTTGTTTTTGCCTACTACACTAAATTAGTGATACTTACAGGTCCCTTTAATTTCAATCGAATCCGACATAAGGTTTATTAAGAAACTATCTTGAGAATATTTATATCGATGGAAATTGTCACTCGTTTTGCTCCAAGTCCAACAGGTAATCTTCACCTCGGACACGCGTACTCCGCTTTAATTGCAGAGCGAGAAGCTCGCCTAAATAACGGTAAGTTTTTGTTGCGCATAGAGGATATTGACATAGAAAGATGCAACTCCGCTTTTGAAAAATCTATTTTGGAAGATTTATCATGGTTAAAGCTCAAATGGCCTGAACCGATTCGAAAACAGTCAAACCATATGGCTGATTACACAAAGGGATTAGAAAAACTCGACAATCTCGGCCTTCTTTATCGCTGTACCTTATCACGCAAAGAGCTAGCAGAAGCAATGTCCGCTCCCCACGAAAAAGATGCTGCAAAAATAGATCAGAGTTCTCCTAGGAACACGTTGCGTTACATCTCAACGAGAGAAAATGAGCGACGCTTGGAAAAAGGCGCGCCTTACGCAATTCGGCTACGTATGGAAGCTGCCGCAAGTTTGGGTGGTAAATTAAAATGGTTTGACACCAAGCATGGTGAGCAATCGGCAGAACCAGAAATATTTGGAGATATAGTATTAGCCAGAAAAGATATTGCGACAAGTTATCACTTGTCGGTGACAATAGATGATGCAGTACAAGGTGTAACACGGGTTACACGAGGAGATGATCTATTTCAGGTCACCCATATTCATAGATTGCTTCAAAGGCTTTTAGAATTACCAACCCCAGATTATCATCATCATAAAATAATTACCGATGAAAATGGCGTGAGGTTGGCAAAACGGAATAAATCTGCCTCGCTGAAAGACTTAAGAGAATCTGGTCAAAAACCAGAAGATCTCATTCGGCGTTTAGGCTTCATATAGTTTGCCTTGCTTGTTCGGTTAACTCCGTGTGCAAATATTTAAAAAAGTTTCTAAAAGCCCCGATCTCAAGCCCTTAGGATGTTTAATAGCTGAACTAAGGTTAAAGTCCCTACTTCAATGGAGAGTGGCTCCAAGGCATAAGTATAGAAGCGTGCATTTCGTCGAGTCTGTCCGGTCCATCTTTCAAGAATTCTTTCCAGTCCGGATCGGCAGCAGCAGCAGCTCTCGCCTCAGCGCGATGATTCAAGTCCGTATATACCCACAAGTGCGAAACCTCATTAGGTTGCCCGGTGTCTGTGATCCAAATGCAAACATTTTTAGAATGTCGTTCCCTTACGCTCATAGCCTTGGTTATAGCCTCGGCAAATACTTTTGTCTTGCCCACCTTGCAGCGATAATATCTATATTCGTATATATTT